>QHVY01000219.1 GCA_003223695.1 Acidobacteriota bacterium | reverse complement strand
CGGGCGATCTTCGCCAACAAAATGCGCTCGATCCTCACTGTGTTAGGCGTGATGATCGGCGTGGCATCGGTGATCGCCGTCGTATCGCTCGTCCAGGGGATGCAATACAAAATCTCTAAGGATCTCCAGAATATCGGCTCCACGTTCATCGAGGTCTATCCCGATCCGGGAGAGCAGAGAAATCCATTTCTGCAAAAGCTTCCCGATCTGACCGTCGACGACGCGGAGGCAGTACGCCGCGCCACGACCTCGGTTCACGAATGGACGCCGATTTTCATCAGCCAGGCGCAGATGAAGTACGGCGACGCGATCCATTCGGCCCAGCTTTACGCGGTGAGCCGCGCGTATCAGGAGGTGGTGAACCACTGGGTCGAACATGGCCGCTTCTTCACTCCGCTCGACGACGAATCGAAGAAGCGCGTCTGCGTTGTCGGCCTGGAGATCATCAACGCGCTCAAGCTCGGCCGCGAACCCGTGGGCAAAATCATTCAGATCAATAGCAACGCGTTCACAGTGATCGGAGTCTTCGAGAAAAAGGGCGGCACGTTCGGCAACAATCAGGATGACATCGTGGTGATCCCGTTCTCCACGGCGACGGTGATCTACGGCAGCGACAACATGCGCAAACTCGTGCTCGCGTTTCAAATGCGCAGCAATGCCGACCTCGACCTTACGAAAGAGCAGGTGACCGAGATCCTCCGCGCACGCCACCACCTCAAGAAAGACGATCGGAACGACTTCCGGATCCTTGCGCAGGAGGAGATCATGAAGACGGTTTCGACCGTTCTCATGAACACGACGATGGTCATGGCGGCTGTGGTCGGAATCGCCCTTCTCGTCGGCGGTATCGGCATCATGAACATCATGCTCGTGTCCGTCACCGAGCGAACGCGTGAAATCGGCATCCGAAAATCGATTGGAGCGCGGCGCCGCGACGTTCTCTTGCAGTTTCTCATCGAGGCGATCGCCCTCTCCGGCCTGGGTGGGGCGGTGGGGATCGTTGGCGGGGCCGTGCTGGCCAACATCGCCCGTTTGCTGCTCGCGCGTCTCGTCGAATTGCCACCCGTCCACACGCCCTTCTGGGCCATTCTCCTCGCCTTCGGCTTTTGCGCTTTTCTCGGTATCCTGTTTGGGATCTATCCGGCCGCGAAAGCATCAAAACTCGACCCAATCGAAGCCCTGCGTTACGAATAAGGCGGGTCGAAATGGATTCGGCCTGAGGAGGTGTTAGTCCTCTCGTGGAGCGACGACTTCTCGCCCTTTCCCTGACACTGCTGACGTTTCTCTTCGCCGCGGCCGCCACGGCGGAGACGATGCCGTTGTCGCAGGTCCAAAAAGGAATGCGCGGCTACGGCGTGACCGTCTTCGAAGGCAACCGCCTCGACAAATTCGACGTCGAAATCCTCGGCGTCCTCCACAACATCGGTCCAGGACAGAACCTGATCCTGGCGAAGGTCGACTCGCCGGTGATCCAGCGCGCAGGCGTGATCGCGGGCATGAGCGGATCACCGATCTATATCGATGGCAAAGTGATCGGCGCGCTCGCGTGGTCATGGCAATTCGAGAAAGAGCCGGTCGCCGGAATCACGCCGATCGAGGAGATGCTGAAAATCGCCGATCTGGGCGCGAGCACCTCTTCTGCGGTGATCGCTGCGACACCGCGCATCAGCGCCAGCGAATTTGTCAGCGCCATTGCCAATCAGAAGGAAGCTGAAGTATTCGAGAAGCTGGAGAGCGGCTTCGCATCCGCATCTCCTGCGAGCACGATGAGCGGCGTCAGGCCGATCGCCGTTCCTCTATCGATGTCGAGCTTCGCTCCCGACACGATCTCTCGATTCTCGAAGTACTTCGACGCGATGGGCTTCGTCGCCGTTCCCAGCGGCTCGACGACTGCCGGCGCGTCATCCTCACTATCGAAAGCGGAATTTCACGCTGGCGATGCAGTGGGCGCCGTCCTTCTCAACGGCGATTTCAATGTCGCCGCGACCGGCACGGTCACGTTCATCGACGGCAATCGCGTCTACGCATTCGGCCATCCGTTCCTCGACATGGGCGAGGTGAGCTTTCCGATGGCGAAGTCGGAAATCATCGCCGTGATGCCCAGCCTCGCGAGCTCATTCAAGTTCGCGAACACGGGCGCGATCGTCGGCTCATTCCGGCAGGACCGCTCGACTGGCATCATGGGCATGGTCGGCGATAAAGCAGACATGATTCCGATCGACCTGACCGTCGAGGGTTCCGGACCAGTGAAGGCGTACCACGTCAACATCATTCGCCACTCGATGCTCTCGCCGCTCATCCTGGCGATGGCCGCGGACAGTGTCGTGGCCAACGCCCAACGCGCGGCAGGCGAGCGCACTGTGGTCATGGACTCGGAAATCAAGCTGAAAGGCTTCGACGAATCGATTCGTCTCCGCGAGGGGTGGGCGGGTGCGCAGGCGCGGCAGGCGATTCCGGCGTATCTCGCGCTGGTCGCGGGCTACGTGATGTCGAATGAATTCCGCGTCGCCGACATCGAGAGCATCAAGATTCATCTCCGTCACGACGACGATCTCAAGATTGCCAAGCTGCTCGAGGCGTCGATCGAGCCGCCAGCAAATGGGCGTATCACTCCCGGTGATACGGTCAAGGTGCGCACGGTTTTGAAGCCGTTCCGCGGCGAGCCATTCGTCGAGAGTTTCGATCTGAAGATTCCCGACAATCAGACGCCCGGCAGCGCGTACTTGCTCGTCGGCAGCGGCTCGCTGGCCAATCAAATCGATTTCTCGCTCGTGCCGCCCGATCCGCGGACGCTCGAGCAGGTCATTGCTGTGTTGGAACGACTCCGCCCGTCAACAGATCTGACGGTCGGACTCTATTCGTCGGCTGAAGGTGCGGTGACAGCGGGCGTCTATCTGCCGAACCTGCCGCCGAGCATGCATGCAGTTGTCAGCGCCGACTCGTCCAACGGCGCACAAGCATCGGTCAAGTATCATGCCGCACAACATCTCGCCCGCCCGCTTGGATACATCGTGGACGGCGCGGTGAAGATCGATCTGGATATCAAACCGAATATTTAGTGCCCAGTGCCCAGTACCCGGTGCCCAGTCGATCTCGCTTCTCGCTGGGCACCGGGCACTGGGCACCGGGCACTCTTAAGGTCCACTTACATGCGAAAAATCTTTGTGCTGCTGATGGCAGCGTTTGTAGCCACATCCGCTCTTGCAGTCACCCCGCAGTTCTGGCGCGTGCGCACTGCCGATGATTTCCTCTCCGGCGACATTGAAGGATTCGCGGTTACTTCGCGCGGCGAGCTTCGACCCGGACCGGCGCTGAAGAGAGTGGCCGCGTTTAACGACCCTTTCGTGCTGACGCAGACCGAAGCGCCGAATGGCGATCACTTTTTCGGCACCGGAAACGACGGCAAGGTGTACCGTCTCCGCGGTTCCGATATGAAGCTGATCTATACGGCGCCGGAACCGGAGATCTACGCGATCGTTTTTCACAACGGCGCGCTCTACGTCGGCAGCTCACCGAATGGAAAGGTCTACCGCGTCGATCCAAACGATGGAAAATCGTCCAACTTTTTCGACCCGAAGCAGGCCTACATCTGGTCGATGGAGTTTCTGCCTGACGGTGCGCTTGCAGTCGCCACCGGAGTCGAGGGGAAGCTGTTCCGAGTAGCTCCGAACGGCGATTCGAAAGTGCTGTTTGATTCGCCCGAGACACATTTGCGCTCTCTCGCAGTGAAAACCGACGGCACGCTCCTCGTCGGCGGATCTGGCAAGGCACGCATTTACGAAGTGCGCCCCGACGGCTCCGCGCACGCGCTCTACGACTCCGCGCTGAACGAGATCTCATCGATCTACATCGACAAGAACGGAATCGGGTGGGCGGCGGGCGTAAGCAACGTTCTTCCGTCGAGCGCGCCATCGAAGCCCCAGCCGGCGAAGCCAGGATCGCAGCAATCGTCGCCTTCCGGCACGAGCGCGAGCAGCGAGCAGAAAAAAGAGGAGTCGGCCGGCAACGTCGAAGTGAGCTTTTCATTCGAAGATCAAGCCGCGACGCAGTCTCAGAGCGGCGGCAGCGGTGAGTTGTACAAGATCAACAGCGATGGATTCGTGGAGATCGTCCGCAAGTTCGACAAGGAGATCATCTACGCGATCAGCGCCGCTCCCAATGGCGGCATTCTTCTGTCGACCGGACCGCAGGGGCGGATCTATCAATTGAAGGATGGCGAGCTGTCTCTGCTCGCAGCCGTGCCCGAAAAACAGGTTGTCTCGATCGCCACCGGCAGCGATACGCTGGTGACGACCACGAACAGCGGCGCGGTGTACCGCATGGACAACACACCGCCGGCGAAGGCCGAGTTCCGCTCCCCAGTCAAGGACGTCGAGCGCTTCTCGCATTTCGGCCATTACCGAATCGATGGGAACGGCGTCACCGATGGACGCGTCGCGATCGCATTCCGATCAGGAAACACGCGCAATCCGGATGCGACCTGGAGCCCGTGGAGCGGCACGTCGATGACGCAGCAGGGCAACATCGATGTTCCCGCCGGCCGATATCTGCAATGGAAACTCACGATGCCGAACGGCGCGCCGGCGGATGTCGCGGTGAACGGAGTCACTGTCGCCTACGTGAACCGAAATGTCGCGCCGGTGATCGACTCCGTCAACGTACAGGATCCCGCGGTCGTCTACATCACCGGAAACTATCCGGCTTCGCCGCAAGTTGTCGAGGCAACGAATCCCGACGAATACGGCATCTTCACCAGTCTCGATAATCCGAGGGATAAGAGCGAACAGCCGGGGAAGAAGGTTTTTCGGAAGGGCTATCGCACCGTGAGCTGGCGCGCGCACGATGACAATAATGACTCGTTGCGCTACTCGCTCTATTTCCGGCCGAAGGCAACCGATCGCTGGCTGCGGTTGCGCGAGAACGTCGATGAGAATTCGATGAACTTCGACACATCGCAATTGCCCGACGGCACATACCAACTTCGGCTTGTCGCCAGCGACATTGTCGACAACCCCGACAACGCGATGACCGCGGTTCGCGAAGGCATCGAGTTTCAAGTCGATAACACACCGCCGGCGATCACATTCACGACGCAAGGCGATGATGTCGTCATTCGCGTCATGGACAAGCTCTCGCCGATCGGCAGAGTCGAATATTCGGCCGATGCGCAGAAATGGGTTCGCTTGATGCCCGTGGATGGCATCAGCGACTCGCCCGATGAAACATATCGTCTGAAGCGAAACGCGGTGCACGGCAAATTCGTGATCGTGCGCGCGGTCGACAGCTTCTACAACGTGGCGACTGAATCAATCGACTTGAATCCGTAGCGGCGTTCTTCGTTGCTTGTTCTTCGTTTTTCGTCTCCCGAACAACGAAGAACGAAGCACGAAGAACGAACCCTATAATGTCGGAGTGAAGCGATTCCTCGGACTCTTCCTGCTCGTTGTCGCATGCACCAACGAGCGCCCGCTTCCTCCCGTCGCTGCATCCGAAGACCAGAATAAGCCGCAGGAAGGCGGGACGGTCGTTCGCCGCCTCGAAGGCGACGTCGCCACGCTGAATCCGGTCATGGCCCAAAGCGAGTTTGACCGAAAAGTCGATTTCTATCTCTTCACGCCGATGCTTCACTTCGACGCAGATCTGCAGGCGATACCGGGACTGGCGGATAAGTGGAGCATCAGCGCCGACGGCAAGCAGTACACGTTTCTTCTCAATCCCGCGGCCACGTTCTCCGACGGCACTGCAGTGCGCGCGAGCGATGTACTTTTCACGTTGAAGAAGATCGTCGATCCGGCGACCGAGGCGCCGCAGGTCGCCGGCGGTTTCGAGAATTTCGATCTGAAGAACACACACATCGTCGACGAGCACACGATCGTGATCGCTTTTCGCGAGGCGCTGGCGCCGCAGCTCACGCACTTCAACGACCTGCTGGTGATTCCGGAGCACGTCTACTCGCGCGGCGATTTCAAAACGGATTTCACCTCACGCCCCGTTGGCAGCGGACCGTATCGTCTGGTGCGCCGGGTGCCGGGCAAAGAAATTCTGCTCGAACGGCGGCCCGAATACTGGGGCCCGCGACCGAATCTTCAGCGCGTGCTCTTCAAAGTCATCAACGACGACTCGACCGCGTGGGCGGCCATGAAGCGCGGCGATATCGACGAAACGATCATCCCGACCGATACGTGGGTCGCGGAGAGCCACCGCCCCGAGCTGCAGAAATTCATCGATTTTCGGCGCTTCTACACGCTCAACTACAACTACATCCCATGGAACACACGCGACCCGGTTCTTTCCGACAAACGTCTCAGGCGCGCGCTGGCGATGTGCATCGATCTGAAATCGATCATCGAGAATCTCTATCACGGCACCGCGCGGGCGATGAACGGACCGTTTACGCCCGATCAGTGGGCGTATAACCCGGAAGTTCCGGTGATCGAGTACAACCCCCAGGAGGCGCTGCGCATCCTTCACTCCCTCGGCTGGCTGGACACGGATCGCGACGGAGTCCTCGACAAGAACGGCAAGCCGTTGAGGATCGAGATGCTCGTGTTCGCCGGAGGCGTCGCCTCAACGCAATTCGCGCCACTGTTTCAGGCGGAGCTGAAGAAAATCGGCGTGCAGCTCGACATCGTTCCGCTCGAGCCGAGCACGTTCATCAGTCGCGCGCTCGCTGGAAACTATCAGTGCGCGTACATGAACTGGCGGCTCGATCCCGATCCCGATCCGTTCAATTTGTTTCACTCGTCGCAGTTCCCGCCGCGCGGTCAGAATTTCGTTTTCTATGCGAATCCGGAAGCCGACCGCCTGATGGAGGAGGGGAGGCACGAGCTCGATCAGTCGAAACGCAAACTGATTTATCGCCAGCTCCACGCGCTTCTCGCCGATGACCAGCCGTACACGTGGACCATTGAGGTCTCGGTGAAGTGGGCCATCAACAAACGGCTTCGCGACGTGAAGGAGAGCAAAGGCTGGGGCCTGTTCAACTGGTTCCCGGGAGAGCTCGGATGGTGGATCCCGCGCGACCAGCGCACGCATGATGTGACGCTGGGACGGCGATAATCGTCGCTTGAGTTTATTCCGAGCGCAGCGAGGAATCTCCGGTGGCGCCGCGACCAAGCGTGGCTCACGAGCTGCGCGAAAATCCGCATTGTTGCTGATGCACCGGAGATGCCTCGCCGCTCCGCGGCTCGGCATAAACTGAAAAGCGATGGGTTCGTACATCGTCCGCCGCCTGCTGTATGGCGTCCTGACGTTCTTCGGCATCACGCTCGCGGTATTCATTCTCGTGCACAGCGTGCCGGGCGATCCGATCTCCTTCTACATCTCGCAGCACATGACGCATCTGTCGCAGCCGGCGCTCGATGCGATCCGCCATGAACATCACCTTGATGAGCCGTTCATTGCGCAGTATCTCTATTGGCTGCGCGATGCAGTGTTTCTCAACTTCGGGAATTCGATTCTCGATCACCGCCGCGTGACCGATCGCATCCTGGAAAAGCTGCCGCATACGATCGAGCTCAATGCCATCGCCTTTCTTCTTGCCGCGGCGATCGGCGTTCCGATTGGGCTTTGGAGCGCGGCGCGATCCGGCCGGCCGGTGGAGCGCGCGTCGGCCGTCCTCTTTTTTCTGCTGTACTCCCTTCCGAGCTTTTGGGTTGCGTTGCTGTTGATGGAATTCTTCTCCGTGAAGCTCGGCATCCTGCCGCTTTTCGGAATGACGTCCGACGATTACTTCGAGCTCTCGAACGCACAAAAGCTGCTCGATCATGCGCGGCATCTCGTGCTGCCCGTCGTGACACTCGCGTACGCGCAGATGGCGATCTTCGCTCGATTTTCGAAATCAGCGCTGACCGAGGTGATTCGGCAGGACTACATCACCACGGCGCGGGCGAAGGGCGTTGCTCCGCAACGCGTGTTGTGGCGCCACGCCTTTCGCAACGCCCTCATCCCGCTCATCACACTTCTCGGTCTCACAATTCCGTATCTAATATCAGGTAGTATTATCGTAGAAGATATTTTCCAGTGGGATGGCATCGGCCGCTTGTACTTCACGTCGATCTTGTCACGCGACTATCCAACCGTTCTCGGGCTCACCGTTGCGACGGCCGTCATCACGCTGATCTCCGGTCTCCTCGCGGACGTGCTGTACGCGTTTGCAGATCCGAGGATTCGGTTCGAGGCAGCGAGATGATGTGGCGCCGCTTTCGCCGGAGCAAGCTCGCTCTCATCGCGCTTTTCTATGTCGGTGTGGTCGTGCTGATCGCGATCTGTGCGCCGCTGCTCACCAGTGATCCGAACAATGTCGATCTCGCAAGCCGTCTCCGCCCACCCGACCGCACCCACCGCCTCGGCACCGACGACCTCGGACGCGATGTTCTCGCGCGCGTGATCCACGGCGCGCGCGTTTCGCTGTCGGTCGGGTTCGCGGCGACGGCGATTTCGCTGATCATCGGCTCGTTTCTCGGCGCGCTCGCCGGCTACTACGGCGGGGCGGCGGATTGGTTCGTGTCGCGCGTGATCGAAGTCGTGCTCTGCTTTCCGTTTCTGCTTCTGGTCCTGGCGATCGTCGCGCTTTTCGGCCCGTCGTTTCTCACCGTGATGATCGCGCTCGGCCTCACGTCATGGACAACAGAGGCGCGCTTCATGCGAGGCGAGTTCCTCAGAATTCGGGAAATGGAATTCGCGCAAGCTGCGCGCGCCAGCGGCGCTCGCGATGCGCGCATCATCTTTCGCCATCTGCTGCCGAACGCAATCGCGCCCGTGCTGGTCTCCGCGAGCTTCGGCGTGGCCGCGGCGATCCTCACAGAGTCGGCGCTTTCGTTTCTCGGCTTGGGCGTGCCACCGCCGACGCCGACATGGGGAAACATTCTCTCGACGGCGCAGCAGCACATCGATTACGCGTGGTGGCTCGCGCTTTTTCCGGGCGTGGCGATTTTTCTGACGGTGGCCGCGTTCAACATCATCGGCGACCGCGTGCGCGACGCGCTCGATCCGCGCAGCGAGTAGTACCATGCGCGCGTGATGCGCACGACCTTTCTTCTGCTCTGCTTCGCAACTTCCATTTCAGCGCAAACATGGCGCTTCGCCGTAGCCGGCGATTCGCGCAATTGCGGCGACGTGGTGATGCCGGCGATCGCCGCGGGCGCCAAAGCCGATCACGCCGCTTTCTACTGGCACCTCGGCGACTTCCGCGCGTTGTACAAGCTCGATGAGGACATGGTTCGCGAGGCGAAAACTCCATTCACGATCTTGAGTTATCAATCCGCGGCGTGGCCCGATTTCATTCGCTATCAACTGCAACCGTTCGCACCGATCCCTATCTTTCTAGGTATTGGCAATCACGAGATGGTGCAGCACACGCGCGGCGACTATGTGATGCAGTTCGGAGACTGGCTCACGCGGCCGGAAATCGTGCGGCAGCGGCTCGCGGACGATGCAAACGATCATGTTGTTAGACCGTATTACCACTGGATTCAGGGCGGCGTCGATTTCATCACCATGGACAATGCGTCGCAGGACATGTTCGACTTCCCGCAAGTGGCATGGGTTCGCCGCATTCTCGCCCGCGATGCGGCCGATCCGCAGGTAAAGACGGTGGTCGTCGGCATGCACGCCGCGCTTCCGCACAGCCTCGGCTGCGATCACAGCATGAACGAGTCAGCGCAGGGAGAGTACAGCGGCAGTCAGGTCTATCGCGAGCTGCTGCAATTCCGCGCGGCGTCGAACAAGAAGGTGTACGTGATCGCCAGCCATTCGCATTTTTGCACACGGCGGTGTTCTGCCGGGAATCATCATCGGCACGGCCGGCGCGATTCGCTATCGGCTGCCGGATACGACGCAGGGCTTCCCGCCCGAGCGCGCACAGACCGACGTTTACGGATATCTCATGGGCATCGTGGACCCCGACGGCACGATCACGTTCGATTTCCATGAGATTGGGCGCAGCGCGATTCCGGCTGATATCGTCGCGCGCTACGGCGCGGACGGCGTCGACTGGTGCTTCAACGAGAACAAAGACACGACGTCGCACCTCTCGTCCGTCTGCGCCGCCGCCGATGCGCCGGCGGGGCCGGCGGCGAGGCCGTGAACTTCATCTGAGCTGCATGGCGTCAGGGGGGCGAACGATATGTGGTGCCCCTTTCAGCGCTTGCGAACGATGGCTCCGAGATCTCGTGCACCATGAATGAAGTTGATAATCTCGACCTCGTTGCCGCGCAGCCGATAGATGAGCCGATAGCTTTGAATGAACAGCTCGCGAATGTTTGGATCGTTCTCCTCTGGAACGATTCGGCCGCGCTTTGCAAACCGCCGAAGGGAACGCGATGCGTCGCGGGCCTCGCGCATGAGGGCTGCTGCGTACCGTGGTGAATCGCGAGCAATGTACTCCGCGGCTGATTCGACCCCGTTCCACGCGAGTTCAGTCCACTTTACTCGCCAAGCCACTTCGCCATCCGGCGCTCGATTTCTTCTTGCTCGACGAGCTCGCCGTGATCAGCAGCTTCGACGCCACGCTTGATCGCTTGGCGCACATAGATGTGGTACTGGATATCTTCGTACGAAGCGTCCTCCGGCAGGGTATCGAGAAGCTGCCGCACTTCGTCTTTTGGTTTACCCATTCGTTTTATTCTACTCTTGCGTCAGGTCCGCTCAACGGATCGAAATGCGCGTTCAGTTCGTCCTGAGACTGCGACGTCTTTGACATTTGAGAGAACGAACAGATGTCGGCTAGTCTTTGTTTCTGCGCTTTTGGAGCCCACGCAACTACCGTTCGACAGCAGAATCTTATCGAGTCATCTGTGGTTGGCCGCTGCCTGGCATGGTGCATATCCCGCCGCGTAGCATAGCGCGTAGCAAGGCGTATAACGCCGACTAACCCCCCACCGTCACCGGCAGCCGCGCCTTCAGCGACTCCAGCACGGGCGGGGGGACGAGGCGGGCAACATCGCCGCCGAGGCGGAAGACTTCTTTCACCAGGCGCGAGGAGACGTACGTGTACTCGACGGCGGGAAGCATGAAGATCGTCTCGACGTTCGGGCTGAGCTCGCGATTCATGAGCGCCATCTGCAGCTCGTACTCGTAGTCGGACACGGCGCGGATGCCACGCACGACGACATTCGCATTGAAGCGGCGCATGAAATCGATCAGCAATCCGGAAAAGGAATGCACCTCGACCGCCGGAATCCCGGCGGTGCAGCGCGTGATCAATTCCATCCGCTCGGCGACGCTGAAGAGTGGCGACTTCCCCTCGTTCTCCAGCACAGCAACCACAAAACGATCGAAAAGACGCGTGCCGCGGCGGATGATGTCGAGATGTCCGTTGGTCAGCGGGTCGAACGAGCCCGGATACACGGCCGTGCGCATCGACGGAATGGTAGCACGCACAAGCTAGTCAATGTCTTGACGATCTCCCTCGCCGCACGTAAGATGACCCTCGAAAGGGAAGGGCGTGAAGGAAATGCGGAACCGGCTGATCTCCACCTTGTTCCGCCACCTGCCGGGTGCGTGGGTCGATCCCAAAAATAACGAGCTCATTCCGCTTTACCGTCTGCGCTACAAGATGGCGCTCGAAGAACAGAAGTACGACACCGCGCTCATCTTCCTCAACAAAATCGTCGAGCTCGATCCAACGGACATGGAAGCCAAGTTCGCGAAGGCGGACATCTACCATCGCTGCCTGCGCGATTACCCGAAAGCGATCGAGCAATACAACAAAGTGATCAAGCTGACGGGCGGCAGGGAGAGCGAGTCGGTGCATCGGCGCGCGCGGGCGGCGATGGCCGAGATCATGGAGCTGCTTTCTTAGCGATCGCGCTCCAAAACGAAATCCAACGCCATATCTAGCGCTTCTTTCGCCGCCGAGTCGGAGAACGGCTCGAGCGCGGCACGGGCGCGGCTGGCGTAATCGCGCGCGATGGCCCGCGTTTCGTCGAGTGCGTCGTAGCGCGTGACGAGATCGATCATTTCGGCAGGATCGACATCATCGAACGATTTCGCCGACGCGACCCGCGCGATCTTCTCGCGCTCTTTCACGCTCGCGCGCGGAAGCGCGAGCAGCAGCGGCAGCGTCAGCTTGCCTTCCTTTAGGTCCGAAAGCGCCGGCTTGCCGAGGACCTCGGTGCTCGAAGTGAAGTCGAGGAGGTCATCGATCAATTGAAAGCAGACGCCGAGGTTGAATCCGTAGTTGAAGAGTGATGCGGCGGAGCTCTCCGGCAGATCGAGCAGATATGCCGGGATGCGACAACACGCGCCGAACAGCGCCGCCGTCTTGCGTCCAACGATTTCGAAGTAGTCGTCGATCGTCAGATCGGAGTGACCGTTCTGCTCGAGACCGAGGATTTCGCCTTCGATCATGCGGATGGTGACGTTCGACAGCAGCCGCAGGATCTCCAGATTCCCTTCCGCAAGCGCCAGGTTCATCGAATGGGTGTAGAGATAATCGCCGACGAGCACCGTCAGGTTGTTGCCCCATCGGTAATTGATCGACGTGCGTCCGCGGCGGATCTCCGCTTCATCGATGATGTCGTCGTGTACGAGCGTTGCGGTGTGAATGAACTCGATGACCGCGGCGTAGACGACGTCGCGATAACCGTCGTAGCGCAGCATCTTCGAAACGAGCAGCAGCAGGGCAGGGCGGAGGCGTTTTCCGCCGCCGCCAAGAATGTGCTCCCCGACGTCGTGAATGGTTTGAATGTTCGACTGGAAGTTGCGGCGCAGCTCCTCTTCGACCATTTGCAGCTTCGGGGCGATGAGGTCGATCAGACGCTCGGCGCGCGAGACTTGCTCGTACGTCGGATTGGGTGCGCTCACGTGGGAAAGCTTATCATCACCACAGAGAGCACAGAGCGCACAGAGAACGGCTCTGTGATGCGGCTAACCCCGATAGTTCGTGAACTGCA
>QHVY01000364.1 GCA_003223695.1 Acidobacteriota bacterium | reverse complement strand
AGAGCCGCAAAAAGGACTTCAACGTGCGCGCGCTCGATCTCATTGAGGCACAGAGCGGCGTTCATCGCCCGCGCACGAACGACAATCGCCGCACGGCGACCGGCGTCCAGTACAACATCTTCGATTCTGAGCGTTACGTGCTCACGCTGGATGATCACCGAATGCGCGACGTCGCATCGTCAGCTCCGTATGACTTTCTGGAGATTCTCGTGAATGAGAAGCAGTACGGCGGCGGCGGAATCTTCAATGATCAGGCGACTGCGTGCGTCGACAGCGCCTTTGCGGAGTATGTGTTCGTGCACGAGTTCGGGCATCACTTCGCCGCGCTCGCCGACGAGTACTACACCTCGCCCGTCGCGTACACGACCAGCGGCGCGGCCGAGCATCCCGAGCCATGGGAGCCGAACGCGACCGCGAACGCGGCGCATCCGAAGTGGACCGTCGATCCCGACGTGCCGCTGCCGACGCCGTGGGACAAAGAAGAATTCGAGAAGCACAGCCACGCGATTCAGGCGGAGCGCGCCCGCCTGCGGGCGGCGAATGCGCCCGAGTCGGAGATGGATAAGCTGTTCACCGAAGAACGCGAGTGGGAAACGAAGCTCCTCGGTTCACAGAAGTACGCCGGTAAAGTGGGCGCGTTCGAAGGCGCGGCGTACGAGGCTCGCGGACTCTATCGGCCGCAGATAGACTGCATCATGTTCACCCGCGACGAGGTCGGCTTCTGCCGCGTGTGCCGCCGGGCGATCGAACGGATTATCGACGCCTATTCGCAGTGACGTAGCGCCGGCTCTTAGCCGGCGCGAGCCGACTGAGAGTCGGCTCTACGTTTACCTAACAATAGTACTGTATACTATAGTAATGAGTACTATATCGATGGACACCCTGAAGGGCCTCGTCAAACGCGATCGCTCCCCGTCGGCATTTGTCGTCTATTTCTATCTCTGGAGCAGAAAAGGGGGCAGCGTCAGTCATCAGGAGATTGCTGATGCCACCGGAATCTCCAAGAGCGCCGTTCAGGGCGCCATCCATCTGCTCAATCGGCGAAGGCTGATTCGCACCGTGCACGCATCGCCGACTGCGACGCCGGTGCACCACGTCGTCAGGCGGTAATGCCGACGTAGAGGTAGGCGATCCCGAACGACAGCGGCTCGAACGTGATGCGATCGAATCGCGCGCTCGAGTGCATCAGCTCGACGAATTCCTTGCCGCTCGCAAACTGGCCCACCGATGATTCGAGATAGTCGTACGCTTCGCGATCCCCGGTGACCGCGGCGCCGAGGCGGGGGAGACAGTGTTTGCGATAGGAGGCGTAAATCGGCCGGAGCACGCGGTTGTGCGGCTGCCCGAACTCGAGCACCACCACCCGCCCTCCCGGCCTGACGACGCGCGCCATCTCGGCAATGCCCTTTGTGGGGTTGGCGACGTTGCGGATTCCAAAGCCGATGCTCGCGATATCGAAACTGTCGTTCGAAAACGGCAGTGAGGTGATGTCGGCGACTTCGAAGCGAATCGCCGGCGCCTTCGTCCGCGCGAGCTCGATCATCTCCGGCGTGAAATCGATGCCGACGACATCCGCGCCGGCGTCGCGAAAACGAATCGCCAGATCGCCGGTGCCGGTCGCGCAATCGAGCACCCGCTGCCCCCGCCGCACACCCGCCCGCCGCACTGCCCGCCGCCGCCACAGATGATGCACGCCCGCGGAGAGAATCGTGTTCGCGCGGTCGTAGCGCGTGGCGATTGACGCGAACATCGAGCGAATGCGCGCCGGATCGGTTGCGGGGCTGCTGATCACGCCGGTATCGTAGCAACGTGCAGCACGATTTTGC
>QHVY01000361.1 GCA_003223695.1 Acidobacteriota bacterium | reverse complement strand
GTTGCCGTCACTGAACAGCAAATCGATGTTCAATTTTGCCCGAACGCCGGCCGGCGATCGCGTCGCACTGGCCACGTACGACGGAAGACTGGAGTTCTACAGCACCGATACGATCGTAAACGGCGGGGCTCCATTGGCCCAGTTTACTGGCGTCGGCGGCGGAACAATTCGTGACGTCGCCTGCGACGGCACCAATTTCTATGCAGCGACGGACACGACGTCCGGACTGATGATCTCCGTTTTTGCTCCGAGCGGCAACACGTACACGAAGGTCGCCGATTATCCAACGACCGATCTGCAAGTGCAGACGATGAAGCTCAATTATGCCGACGGATACCTGACGTTGTCGGGATCGACGAACGTCCGTGTCTTCAAGCTTCAGAACGGAATCCCGGTCGAGCTCAATTTCGATAACTACTTCCAGCGGTACTATTTTGCCCCATCCACTTCTGCGTATACGGTCCCGAGCTTCCACTTCTTCTGGGACAGCGCGTTGGTGAAGAAAAACAATCACGTGTACCTCATCGCCACCGCCTACAGCCTCGGCGACGTTTATGAATTGCCGTCGACAGACTCCGTTCTGGTGACCTACCAGGGCAATAAGGGGACTCCGAATCCGAAGACGTCGCTCGCGAGCGACACGACAGCTGGTCCGTTCTACGGCGATCCGATCGGCTTTATCGCCACCACAGCCGCTCCGGCGGGGATGAGCCTCAACTGGGACTTCGGCGACGGCACGCCGGTCATCGCCGGCTCTACGGGGACACCCATCACTCATCAGTTCTCAAGAGCGTCCAGCATCGTGAAAGCGACGAACGTTCTCGATTCTTCGATCAACTCGAGCGTGCCCGTCACTCTTTCTAAGCCGACGATTCGTTTCGGTTTCCAGAATTACAACCACGCCAATTTCAGGTATCTCTTCGAGCAGCCGAATGCGTCGTCAGCGGCGCCAATCGTCGCTGGCGACTCGTTCTTTGATGCCTCCGACGGTTCGATCCAGAGTCACTACGACACATGGGTTCTCGATGGAACATCGACAAATCTCGATCCCACCGGATCGGTGGCCGTGGGGGCGTGCGGTGCTCACAATCTGACATTCAGCACGCAATACGGACCGTATAGCTCACCGGGTGTGCCGACCGGAGCTCCTGTTGGATATTCGATCAATCCGTTCATCTATTCAACGCGTCCGTTCGCCGCGTTCATCGATGTTGGCTCGGATGCTTCGAGCCTCAACTTCACCGGGCACGTTCGGACATCGCACGACACCAATGCGATCTCGCCTTCACAAGCGTCGATGCTGAGCTACAAATGGGAGCTGCTCGACGGCAGCAATCAGCCGGTGCCCGATGCCGGGACAAAGACGGGCATGGTCGGCGGCGACGGTGTCGTGACTTACAACGTCGACAAATCTTTCATCAAGGGACGGAACTATCGCGGACACCTAACTGTGACCGGCGTTGTCCAACCCTCGTGCGCTAGCTATACGGTAGACGAGGCGTTCACCGACTTTCTCAATCCGCCCGATCCTCAGCTTCTCAAATCGTGCACCGGCCCGAGCAACAACATACCGCCGTGCACATTCAGCGTCATTTCGGCAACCGGCTCGGATATGAGTGGCTGGAACTATCACTGGAGCGTCTCGCCGACGAACAATGTGAGCCCGACGGCTTCAAGCGATGCGAGGTTCTCACCGGTCTTTACGTCAACAGCAAGTCAAACTCCGTACACCGTTTATCTAACTGTCGACAACGCAATTGCCTCGGCACCGCAGCAACATGTTGACGTCACTGTGCCGGCGCAGACGTGTCCAACAATGATCGCTGGCGTCAATGTGTTCATCGCCTATTCGGGACACACGAGCGGTTGCACGCAGAACACCGGCTCGTGCGCTGCCGGTGAAACGCTTTCTTTCAGCGCGGCCCCCTTTGGGTACGATTTCACATGCTCGACGCACACGTACTCCTGGACTTTCGGCGACGGCGGAACGGGAACGGGTGCTAGCCTCAATCACGTTTATGCGAGCCCTAGCACGTATTCGGTGACGCTGACGATCGCCAACGCAGGACAGTCAGTACCGATTACGCAGAGTGTCATCGTTGGGGGCTCAACGGCGCCAGCTCCAGCTCCCGCTCCAGTGCCGGTTCCGTCGGGCGCTTGCAGCACAATGACGAGTACGACCGTTTTCGTCGCATACAACAATCCGTCGAATAGCTGTAACCAGTACGGCGGGACGTGCGGCACCGGTGACAACATTACGTTCACTGCCAGCGCGTTTGGTTACGACTTTTCATGCGCGAATCACACGTTCAGTTGGACATTCGGCGATGGACAAGTGGGAACGGGCAAGTCCGTGACTCACAAGTACTCCGGTAATGGAACTTTTACAGTCGGCCTGTCCATATTCAACGGCACGCAGACATTCCAAACGTCCGCAAGCGTTGTTGTTGGCGGTGGCACGACCCCGAATCCAACTCCGACACCAACGCCGACTCCTGCTGGCTGTGCGGCGATCGTGGCCGGTCAGACCTTTTTTGTCGGCTACAGCGGCCCGCAGTCGGGATGCACTCAGTACACCGGCGACGCTTCAATTACGACTTCTCCTGCGCCACGCACACATTCTCGTGGGATTTCGGTGACAGCCAGACCGGCTCTGGAAAGACAACGAATCATCGCTACGTCAATGCGGGCGCGTACAACCTGAAGCTCACGATCACCGTGAACGGTCAGGCGTATCCCGTGAACCAGACGGTCAAGGTGGGCGGCAGCAGCGGGGCTCAGCCGGATTATGGTTACGACTTCACGACGCAGGCCATTGCCGGTGTGCCGAATGGCTACATCTTCACGGCCTATGCGAAAGGGAGCACAAGCAGCGCCACCTCGACGTATAACTGGGACTTCGGAGATGGGCAGACCTGCAACGGTTGCGGAGCCACTCAGGCGCACGTTTACGCCAATTCGAAGACGTACACCGTCACGCTCTCGGTTCCGGGAGTGAGTGGCGCAGTCCAGCATCCGTCGATCCCGGCTCGTCGCAGAACCAGCCATCATTAGTCCTTTTGAAGGGTAGCGCGGTGTGAAACTGCGCTACCCTTTCCTTCTTGGCGAGAAAACAACACCAGAAGAAGACGCCCGTCCGTCAACCTGAGCGGGCATCTCACGCGGCACCCGTCGTCGCATACAACCTTCGGAACGTCGCTGTCGCGGTCGCACTCGCGGTCCTCGTGGCGGTTATCTACACGCAAGTCCGGACGCATCAATTCATCGACTTTGATGATCCGGCTTACGTGTCGAAGAACGAGCATGTGCTGGGCGGGCTAACGTGGTCCAACGTCGTCTGGGCGTTTACGACGACGCACGCGTCGAATTGGCATCCGCTGACGTGGATTTCGCACATGATCGACGTGCAGCTTTTCGGTGTGGACGCCGGAGCGCATCTCCTGGTTAATGCCGCGCTGCACGCACTGAACTGCATCCTTCTTTTTCTGTTCCTGCAACTGGCGACGGGGGCGATGTGGCGCAGCGCGATGGTGGCAGCTCTCTTTGCCGTGCACCCTCTCCACGTCGAATCGGTCGCTTGGATTTCAGAGCGCAAGGACACGCTCAGTACAGCATTCTTTTTGTTGTGCCTCCTGAGCTACACGCGCTATGTAAAGACGAGATCATTGCCCGCCTACATAACCACCGTAGTCATGCTTCTCCTCGGGCTCATGGCCAAGCCGATGCTCGTCACCACGCCCTTTGTGCTTCTGATCCTCGACTACTGGCCGTTTGTGCGCATGAGCCGGGAGTCACTCCGGAAACTGCTCGTCGAGAAAATTCCATTCTTTGGGTGCATTGTGCCTTCTATCGTCATGACTCTCATTGCACAACACAATGCGATGTCCAGCGTTGTTTCGATGTCGCTGCTGATTAGAATCTCGGTCGCGATGATCGCGTACGTGGCCTATATCGGCAAGACGATCTGGCCCAGCGGTTTGGCGATCCTGTATCCGCTGTCAACCTCGATTCAACCATCAGCGGCGATCGCCAGTTCGATTCTGCTGATCGCGGTCACTGCCTGCGCGATTTACTTTCGGCGAACGATGCCGTGGATCTTTGCCGGATGGGCGTGGTTTCTTGGAACGCTCATCCCGGTTATCGGGATTCTGCAGGTTGGCCGTCAATCGATGGCCGATCGGTACACATACATTCCGCACATCGGGCTTTTCGTCGCTGTGATCTGGAGCGCCGCTTTTCTTGTCCGGAGACGGCCGGCGATGCGCGTTCCAGCAGCTGTCGCGGCGGGGGTGACAATCGCGCTTCTCGCGGCGACGGCACACGCTCAAGTGCGTTATTGGGCAGGGAGCATTCCACTCTTTGCTCACGCGCTCGCTGTCACCTCCGGCAGCAACAAAATCGCACGCGTAAATCTTGGCGCTGCCCTCGTTGACGCGGGCGATTATTCCGGAGCAGAGCGCGAATACCGTGCGGCAATCGGTTATCAGGATGCCGAAATCGTCTATAAGGGTCTCTCGCTCGCTCTGATCGGTCAGGGGAGACTGAATGAAGCAAACGCCGCGGCTCACGCGGCAATGAAAGCGAATCCGAACAGCGCCGACGCGTTGGCGATTCTTGGCTCCGTGGCACTCGCGTTGGGTAATACCGCGGAAGCTCAATCGGCGTTTTCGCAGTCGCTAAAAATCAAAGCAGATCCCGCCGTTGAAGCACGGCTCGATATGAGTCGCGGCGATTTTCAAGAAGCCCGGGGAAAATTTGAACAAGCCGTAAGCGTCGACGGAGAGAACGCCACTGTGCGAAATGACTACGCTGCCGTCCTGGCCCGACTTGGAGAGGACACAGAAGCTCGAGAGCAGTACGAAGACGCTTTGCGGCTGAATCCGAATCTGTACGATGCTCGGATGAACTACGGCGCGCTTCTCAGCCGTCTCGGGCGCAATCCAGAGGCCGCCCAGCAGTTCCAGCAGGCGGCCCGGCTGCAGCCGCACTCGCCGGAGCCGCACGTGTACGCCGCTCTGGTCAACGCGAACGGCCGGCAGTTCGGCGCCGCGCAACGTGAGATCGAACAGGCAATGGCGATCGATCATGATGCGAGCAATCGTCTGCTCATCAGTGCCATTCGCATTCCGCCACGACCGGCAGCCATCGACGAATACCTGGCCTTTCTGCGTCAGCAGAGCGGCGGTCGGTAGAATACGCACATGGAAATCGCCGTCCGCTCCGTGGAGCTGACGAAGCAGTACGACATCTATCCGCGTCCCGCGGACCGGATCATCGAATTCATCACGCGACGCCCGAGGCATACGGTGTTTCCGGCGCTGCAGGATGTGACATTCGAGGTCGAG
>QHVY01000218.1 GCA_003223695.1 Acidobacteriota bacterium | reverse complement strand
TCGGACGCTGCGAATGAGCGCGCAGTCGGCGCCGTCGCTTTCATGATCGCCACCTTCGCCGCGTCGACGCGGCTCATCTGACCGGCGCCGATGCCGATCGAATGTGATGCGGCAGTCAGCACGATGGCGTTCGACTTCACGTGCGCGCAGACGATCCACGCGAACTCCAGTCCGTCGAGCTCCTCAGCGTCCGGCTGTCGCCTGGTGACGATGTTCCAGGAGCCGCGCCCGCCGATGCGATCCACGCTCTGCGCGAGAAGTCCACCCGCGGCGCTTCGATATTCTTCGAAGTTGCTCCACGGTTTTGCGACGACGATTCGAAGACTCTTTTTGCGCTTCAGCGCTTCCAGAGCAGACGCGTTGAAAGAAGGGGCAACGATGACTTCGAGAAATAGAGCCTCGACTGCGCGTGCGCTCGCGTCGTCGAATTCGCGATTCGTGGATACGATGCCGCCGAACGCGGATACAGGGTCCGCGTCGATTGCGGCGCGAAGTGCTGCCGAGACGCTCTCGCGCCGCGCGACGCCGCAGGGATTCGTGTGCTTGATCACTGCAGCCGCCGGCTCGCGAAACGCGTTCGCCAGCTGCTCGAACGGTTTGCTCAGCGCGTAGAAGGCCGCCGATTGCTGCGGATTCTCACCGTAGCGAAGATCCTGAAATTTGCGCAGCTCGAGATGAAGGACGTCGCGTGGGCCAAGGAATCGGGCGATCGCGGCGTCGTAGGAGGAGGTTTTCTCGAACACCGCCACCGCGCAGCGGCGGCGGAAGTCTTCAGAGATTTCTCCGCTCTCGAACTCCCGTAGGAATTCGGCGTAGAACGAGGGATCGGACAGCGGCAGGACGTAGCGATAATTTTTCGCGGCGGCACGGAGCATCGATGGTCCGCCAATGTCGATCTGCTCGATCGCTTCGGCAATGGTGACGCCTTCACGCGCGATCGTCTGTTCGAACGGATAGAGGTTCACTACAACCAGATCGATCGGTGGGATGCCCAGCCGGCCGATGTCGCCGAGGTGATCGTGATTGTCTCTGTCGTGGAGAATTGCGCCGAAGACGCGCGGCGTCAGCGTTTTTACGCGGCCGCCGAGAATTTCGGGCGCGCCCGACCAGGATGCGACCGGCGTCACATCGATGCCGGCTTCGGCGAGATGGTTCGCCGTGCCGCCGGTCGAGAGGATCTCCACGTTTTTCGCGCGCAGCGCCTTCGCCAGCTCGATGATTCCGCTCTTGTCGGAGACGGAGAGGATCGCCCGCTCAATTCGCATTCTGGATGACGCGAGGCGTGCGCATGGAAGCCGCCGAACGGACATCGCCGCCGGCCTCCCGCCAGATGTAATAGTCGAGGTTCACAATGTCGGTGATCGCGTGCGAATAGCAGATCGACGCGACACCGAACGCGGTCGAGCGGTCATCGAATTCTGCGGAAGTGTGGCGCGCTCCTCCGCGAAAATACTCTTCGCTCATCAGCGGAGCGAAATTCGCCGTACGCCGAAATGTCCGCTCGAGATATTGCGAGAGCGTGAAGCGCGAATCGAGGCCGTAGAAAACGGTCGGAAACTTTTGCATCCGCCGCTCGAAATAGTGATCGAAATCGCGATGCGACGGCTCCAGCGCCTCTTCCGTCGCCACGTGAAATGGATTGTTCGCGTCGCCGACCAGGTGCGAAAGCATTCCCAGACGGAAGACCACCTGCGCCATCGGCTTGTTTGCGCGGATCAGAGAAATGATCGTTTTCGTTTCGCTCTCGATGCGCTCACGCAAATGCGCCCGATGAATGTCCGTCCCCTCCTCGGCCAGCGCGCGATCGATTCCCGCACTGTATTGATTGCGAAGACGTGAAATCACCAGGCGGAGATCGCGCGGCGCGAGCTGCGCCGCTCGCACTCCGATCTGCTGATCGGAGGTTCGGGTCCAGGCGTTTGCGGTGAGTGGAATGAAAAGGAGGAGGAGAAATCGTTTCATCAACGAACTGAATGGTAGCCGGATTTGCTGAACATCTGAAGACGCTGTACGCCTGCCGGCTGTGTCCGAATGTTTTCGGCGCGCCGGTCACAGGCGCAGTCGCGGGCGCGAAGCTGATGCTCGTCGGCCAGGCGCCGGGCCCGCATGAGGTCGAAGATCGGCGGCCGTTCGCGTACACGGCGGGCAAGCGATTGTTCGGCTGGTTCGAGCGATTCGGCGTGGACGAGTCACAGTTTCGCAGCCGCGTGCACATGTGTGCGGTGATTCGATGCTTTCCCGGACGCGATCCGAAATCCGGCGGCGATCGCGTTCCGAATGCTGAGGAGATCGCGAATTGCGCGGCGCATCTCGATCGCGAGATTCAGTTGCTGGTTCCAAAATTGGTGGTTGCCGTAGGAACGCTTGCGGCTCAGGTGCTGATCGGCGAATCAGAACTTCGCCGCATCGTTGGGAAGAAGCATCGCGCCGAGCGCGCCGGTCATAAATTCGACGTCGTTGTGCTGCCGCATCCGTCCGGGCGATCGACGTGGCTGAATAAAGAGGAGAATCGCGCGCTGCTCGATCGCTCGCTCGAGTTGATCGCCGCGCATGCGGCCTGGAGAGCTACTTTTCGGCGGAGAAAGTAATCACCACAGAGATCACAGAGTCTTTCTCTGTGTCCTCTGTGTTCTCTGTGGTGAACTATCTCTCGGCGGCAAACGCGGCGCGCGTGAGGTTCTCGCTGCCGTTTGCCGTGACGACCACATCGTCTTCGATGCGAATGCCGCCGTACTTGCGGAATGCGTCCACCTTCGGCCAGTTCACGTACTTTGCGTTCTCGCTCTTTTTCAAATCGGCGAGCAGCGGCTCGATGAAATAAAGCCCCGGCTCGATGGTGAAGACCATCGACGGTTCGACAGTTCGCGTGAGCCGCAGATACGGATGCCCGTCCGGTTTCTGAATCGTGTTCCCCTTCGGATCGGCCATGAAGCCGCCGACGTCATGAACCTGCAGGCCGATGTAGTGACCGACACCGTGAGGGAAAAATGTGCTGCTAATGCGCTTCTCTACGATACCGTCGGCGTCGATGTCGCGCATGAACTGAAATTGCTCGAGGATGCGCGCGACCATTCGATGGCCCTGCATGTGAAGCTCGGGATAGTTCACTTTCGGTTTGACTGACGCACAGATCTCCTGCTGGCCGCGATCGAATGCCTCGATCATCTGGCCGAATTCGTCGTCCCGATTCGAATACGTGCGAGTGATATCCGACGCGTAGCCATTGACGTTCGCCCCGGCGTCGATGAGAAACGAGAAGCGGCGCGAATCATCGAGTTTGTTGCGTTCGTGCTGGATGTAGTGCAGCACCGCCGCGTTCTCGTTCATTCCGATGATGTTCGCGTACGGCAGCTCCTCCTCGGTCGAATTCGCAGCCCGCAAATACTCGAGGTGAATCTCATACTCCGACCCGCCGGCGCGAAACGCGCGCTCGGCCGCGCGATGTCCACGCGCGCCGGTGCGGTTCGCGCGACGCATGCATTCGATCTCATATTCGGTTTTCCATGCGCGATCGAAGTGCAGTCGGTTGAGAAGCGGCGCCGGATTGAGATCGCCGGGATGCTGTGCCTCCGTCTCGCCGATGAACGCGATGCGTCCGTTCGTTGGGAAATGTTTCGTTGCGTCTTCGGGAACGGCGATGATGCGGATGTCGAATTGATCGACCCAATATCCCGACGGTGTCTCCGCCGGCTTGTACCAGTAGTCGACCGGCTGAAAGTAAATCAGCCGCGGTTTCTGCCCCGGGGTGTAGATGACGTAGCAATTCGGATTGTCGAGGACCGGCACCCACGCCTTGAAATGGGGATTGGCCTTGAATGGGTACGCCATGTCATCCAGAAATGCCAAGCGCGTCGTTCCGCCGAAGATGATTTCGTGGTCGTATTTGTTCTCGGCGAGGGCACGATCGTGCCTCTGCTTCAGCGTTTGCAGGTGTGCGGGATAGAGCTTCTTCCGTTGGACGTTAAAGAAGAAGTTCGAATTTCGAATGAAGAATTAAGAATGAAGAATTTGCAGCGGGCGGGGAGGAGGCTCTCTTAAATTCTTCATTCTTAATTCGAACTTCGAACTTCCGGTGTGCAATCAATGGTAAAAAAAAGAAGCGCGCCGACCCACCAGGGATTGTCGGCGCGCCTCGCTGTCGCTAGCGGCTGTTTTGTGCACTCTGCGCAATTCATGCCACGTGTCATTCCGAGCGGAGCGAGGAACCGGTGTGGGCGGGTGGCGCGATTTCAGCGTGGTTCGTGCCTCCCTCCCACACCGTTCCCTCCCCTTCGCTTCGCTCAAGGGTCGGGATGACATCAGATCCAGCTGCCCATGTTCCTGAGCAACTGGTCGATCGACAACATCCGCTCCTCGCCGCCCGGCGTTCGGAAAATGGAGTGATACCAACCGCGGACCTTGACCGGCGTGAGGATCTCGTTGCCGATCCTCAGCCTTCGGCGTTCGCCGAGGCGGAGGAAGACGCGTTCGTAGGCGGATCGTGTGGGGCCTGCGCCGCTCCACGGAGGGGCGAGCTTCTCATCGAGCGAGGCGAAATCCTGCAGCTCCGGCAACACCGATCCCCATCGCGTCGCGCGCCCGACGTCGTCGTACGCGGCTGGACGGTCCGGCAGATCGAGCAGCGACGGTGTTTCTCCGCGCAGAACTGAAAACAGCAGACGATCGCTGAATGGATCGGCGTAGCGGCGGATGGAGCCGCGAAACTGCATCGCCACCGCGAGCGCCACGTCGCGCAGCGACATCTTGCCGCGATTCGTCTGCCATGCGGGTGCATTCAAGTCCGTTTTGAATGGATTCCGCCGGAAATGAAAATCCTTCGTGAGCCATCCTTTGCGCGTCGCATGCTTCCCCGGCTTCACCCCCGCAACCAGTGGCGTGCCTCGCCGCTGCAACTCCTCGAGCCGGTAGCTGGGCCAGGAGATGACGTCTCGCACGATACCGACAACCAGCGCTGCCGTCGCCGCCATCAGACCAGGATCTGGCGTGAAGTCTAGCGTGATCTCCACGCGATCGCGGCGAGGGCGGACGCCGATGCCTGTAGAGCGCCGATTCGCGCTGACAACGATCAGAGGCACGGGCAGAAGATACGCGAGCAGCAGCGCCAGTTTCTGAATCGTTCGATCGCGGCCGCGCTCTTCGCGCGTCAGCTCGAAAGAGATGTTGATATGGCAACTGAATGCCTGCAGTCGTATGCGGTGACGAGCGCGTTTTTCCCAGGCGTCGAGCTGGTTGCGAACGAATTCGATCTGCTCCCACAGGCTGCGCACCACGCGAGCAGTGCATTGCGGGGCGAGCTCGATGACCGGAGTGACCACCTCCAGCACGCCGCCGTCGAAGTACAACGCGCCGCCGGTCGGCAATTGCATCGATTTCCTTGTTCGTTTCAATAGCGGACGGTCGACGAATCCCGCCGGAGTCCGCCAGACTTTTTCCGGAAGCGCTTCTTTGTTGTCGATGAACGTCTTGAATTCCGCCTCGAGGCCGATGACCGGCATCTCCAGCTCGCTGGTGTAGGGGAATCGCTCGTCGTAGACGGGCATTTACGGCATTTTTTGAGCAAGGCACATACCGAAGTGCCCAGTGCCCGGTGCCCAGTGCCGGAGTACGACAAATGCATTTGCACTCGACACTCGGCACTCGGCACTCGGCACTATGCTGTATCGCCAGATCCCCAAAAGCGGCGAAGACCTGCCGGTCATCGGCCTCGGTACGTGGCGCACGTTCGACGTCGCGAGCGAGCGCGGCCGAATTCCGCTCGGAAAAGTGCTCGATCATTTCTCGACGGCGGGCGGGCGGTTCATCGACACCTCGCCGATGTACGGAAAAGCCGAGGAGGCGATCGGCGAGCTGCAGTCGCATGTGAAGAAGCCGTTCATTGCCACAAAAGTTTGGACGCGCGGCAGAGAGGCGGGCATCGAGCAGATGAAGCGGTCGATGCGCTTTCTCCGCGTCACACAAATTGATCTGCTGCAGATCCACAATCTCGTCGACTGGCACACGCATCTGCAGACGCTGCGAAACTGGAAATCGGCAGAGAAGGTTCGCTACATCGGTGTGACGCACTATCAGACTGCAGCTTTTCCGCAGCTCGCTGAAATCATGCAAACGGAAGATATCGACTTCGTGCAGTTGCCGCTCTCGATCGAGTTGCCGGACGCGGAACAGCGGCTACTGCCGCTTGCGCAATCGAAACGAATCGCCGTCATCGTTAACCGGCCGTTTGAAGAAGGCGCATTACTTCGCAAGGTGAGGAGCAAGCCGCTGCCGCCGTGGGCCGCGGACTTCGAAAGCAAGAGCTGGAGCGAGCTGTTTCTGCGCTACATCGTCTCCCATCCCGCAGTGACGTGCGTGATTCCAGCGACGGGCAATGTCGAGCACCTGGCGGAGAACATGCGCGCAGGAGAAGGCCGGATGCTGTCGATGGAGGAGCGCACGCGGCTGCGCAAGCTCGTCACTCAGCGATAGGCGAGCTGGTAGATCACAGTCAGTTCGTGAACAACTTCGACCGGTTTTCCATCCTGCAACATCGGCTGAAAACGCCACATCCGAAGTGCCTTCAGAGTTGCTTCATCGAATGCTGCCTGTTCCGCGTGTAGCAGGATGTCGAGCTGCCTGATCCAACCGTCTTTGCCGATGACATAACGGACGACGACTGTCGCCTGTTTTCCCGCCAGCCTCTCCCGCTCGGGATAATCGGGATACTCGCGATAAATGGCGACGAGCGGCAGCGGCTTGTCGCGATCGATATGCAGCCGGCCGTCGTCCGGCAGGGGAATTCCTCCAGGCACTCCCTCCAGCGCGCCTCCGATCACTCCATCGGCGCTTCCGCCTCCTGAATCGCCAGCCCCGCCCTGCTGCGATGCAGGTTCGAAGATCGTTCTGGAGCATTGTGGACTACCTTCGGCATCGGCGCCGCAACGGAGGAGAGTTTGATCGCGACTGGGAGTGGCGGATCGGGCGAAACGAGCGCGTATGGACGCATCAGCCGAGGAGAGTGAGTGGGGAAGACGACGTTCCAGAGGGCGATGATGACGGCTGCGGCGAACGCGATGCCATGAAGCGCGATCGAAATCGGCAGCGTCTCGTACGCGACGTGTTTGTCTCGACGTTCCGTCGCGACAGTCTCGAACATTAGTGCCGGATGAGTTGGAAGTTCACAGCAAGGTCGTGGACCACCTCGACTGGCTTGCCGTCTTTGATCATTGGCCGAAACCGCCAATTCTTGATCGCCTCGACGGTGGCCACATCGAACATCGGATCGCGGGCGTGGTCGATGATCTGCACATCGATGACGCGGCCGTTCTTGCCGATGACGTAGCGCACGATGACATGATCCTCGAGCTGCTTTTTCTTTCCCTCCTCCGGGTAAAGCGGATACTCCTGCGAGATCGGCAGCAGTGGAAGCGACTCGTTCAGAGCGATGTGAAGCCGTCCATCGTCGGGAAAGACCACTCCGCCGGAGATGCCGTGGACGCTACCGGCGAGATCACCGCCGAGTTTTCCATCAGCACTGCCGTCCGGCACCCCGGGCAATGGCGGTCCTGGCGCGGGCGTCAGCGACAGCGCAGCGGGAGGCGGCGGATCGGGGATTTGCGGAATGAAGTCGGGGATCACCGTCGGAGCGACGATTTGCTGCAGTGGTGGCGCCACCGGCTTCGGCACCTCCTCCCTCGGCGCGACTTTGCCGGCAGGGGGGAGGGGCGGCGGCGGGGGTGGGTCGGGGATCGTTACCAGGCTGTACGCGCGAACGAGGCGAGGCGACTGCGCCGGAAAGACCACGTTCCACACAGCGACGACGACAGCGACACCAATCGCGATCGCGTGCAGCGCAATCGACAGCGGCAGGGCCTCATAAGCGACCCGCCTACTGCGTGCTTGGAACGTCTCGGGCGCGACGGTTTCGAACATGGGTCAAAATGGCAACGTCGTTGGAACATAGCATCGTAGCAAATCATGCGCGCAGCGGCCGTTACACCGCCGACACATTCATCGCTTCGGTTCTGTTCGCGGCGAGCGCGGCCGTCGTCGTCTGGCAGAACTTTCGGCTGACGATTCTCTGGGACGTCAGTTACGTGCTGGAGAACGCAACGCGGATGGCAGCGGGCGACGTGCCCTATCGCGATTTCCCGTTTCCCTACGCGCCGCTGACGTTCATGACGCAGGCGGCGATTATCCGCATTTTCGGCCGCGCGTACTGGCACCACATCGCATACGCCGCTCTCGCTTGCGGCGCTGCGTCCGTAGTGACGTACTGCATTGTCCGGCGAATCGTCGCCCGTCCGCTCGCGGCGATTCTTTGTGCGCCGCTGATGCCGATTCCGTTTTACGATCCCGACTGCTGCCTGGCGATTCTGATCGCGATCGCGGCGGTTTTTAGTGGAGGACAGGCAATCCTGCCTGTCCGGACAGGCAGGATTGCCTGTCCTCCATTTTTCGCCGGTGCGCTATCTGTTGTGCCTCTGCTCATCAAGCAAAACATCGGAATCGCATTCGTCGCCGTAGCACTGATCCTGTTTCTCTTGCAGCGCATGTGGCGGTCACTCGCCGGACTCGTCGCCGCGATCGCAGTGTCGGCAGCTGTCATCGCGATCGCTTTTGGCGCCAGCAATTACATTCAATGGACGGTCCGATATGCCACCGCGCGCCGTTTGCCTCCCTTGTCGCAACTTCTTTCGATTTACAACGATTCCGATTTGTGGTGGTGGATCGCCGTCTGTCTCATCGCCATTCTGTTTCGTCATGCGCGATGGCTCATCCTCGTGCCGTTCTTGTGGAGTGAATATCAATTCTTCTTTGACTACGATGCCAGCGATGCAGAAGTCAATTTTCTTCACTTCTGGCCGCTCTTTCTCGTGCTGGGGCTGTTCAATCGTCGTTTTCGAATTCCGGCGCTGCTGATCTTCGCTTCCGTTCACGGCGCATTTCTGTCGCAAGTTATATGGGGTTCGACGTATGGAATCTGGCCGCTATTGATCATCCTCATCGCGATCGTGATCAGCTCGATCGATCAGCCTCTCATCATCGCGATCGTCATCAGCGTGGTACTTCTGCATTTCGGATCGTGGTACATCTGGAACAACGACCGTCTCATGTACGCGAAGTGGAACGAAGGGGCGATGTTCACATCCTCACTCCCGCCGCTTCGTGGAATGCACATGCGCGGAGAATGGCTGCCCGATTTCGAGGAGCTGGTGGCGTTCACGAACACGCACATCCCATCGAGCGATGCGATTCTCTCTCTGCCGGGCGAAGATCTCTTCTACTTCACGACCGGACGGCGGCCGCGCGTTCCGGTTCTGATGTTCGATCACACGGTAAATCCGTACTCGCCGGAGCAGATCGCCGCATTCAACGTGCAGTGGGTGATCGTCAAACAGCGGCTTCAGGTCAATGGCGATCCGTTTCCAGAGCTGGGCAGAACGCTCGAGCTTCTGCGGCCGCAGCTCCAGCTCGTGGCCCGTTTGAAGAATTACGACGTTTACCGCAGGCTCTCGGCGATTGCCGCCAATTGATTAGCGATGTCCTGATTTGATGCGCGCGACACCGTGATCGTATCGAAGCGGACGAGCACCGGATCGAAGATGCCGCGCCGAAACAGCTCGGAGCGGACGGCGATGAATTGGTCACGCAACTGTTTCGAGGGCGTGTCGCTTTCGCGAAGCGCAGCGGCGACATCGGCAGCGGCCGCCTTCAGTTGCTCGATCGTCATCGCAGCCGTAGTCTCTCATGGTCGGCCGTTGGCTGTTGGCCGTGGGCCGTGATGTCATGGAAGCTGTGAACGGCGAACGGCCCACGGCGAACGGACAACGACCCGAGCTGGTCATCTTCGTCGGCCTTCCCGGATCGGGGAAGTCGACGTACTACTTCGCAAATCTCGCCGCGACGCATGCTCACGTCAGCAAAGACCTCATGCCGAACGCGCGCCGTCGCAACGATCACCAGACGATCGCGATCGAGAACGCGCTCGCAGCGGCGCAATCCGTCGTCGTCGACAACACGAATCCGTCCCTCGCAATCCGTGCCCCCCTCATCGCCCTCGGCAAACGGCACGACGCGCGCATCATCGCCTACTATTTCGAATGCAGCGTCCGCACTGCACTGATGCGCAACCGACAACGGGAAGGGCGGGGGAGGGTTCCCGATGTCGCGATTTTCGTGACGCAGAAGAAACTGCAGCCGCCGACGACCGAGGAAGGATTCGATGAAGTGCACGTAGTGAGGACTGAGGACTGAGGACACGACCGGGAAACGCACTCAGTTCTCAATATTCCTGCTCAGCATCTGAGAAATGAGAAATGAGATTGAAAGAAGCTGAGGACGGGCGGTACTCAGTCCTCAGTCCTGAGTCCTCGAAACTATGACGCCCGAGCAACTACTGCGCAAAGTGTTCCCGCCGATGCTGGCCACGCTTGCCGATGCGCCGCCTGCCGACGATGCCAACTGGACGTACGAGATGAAGTACGACGGTTTCCGCGCGATCACAGCCATCGTCGGCGGACGTTTTGCGATGTGGAGCCGCAACGAGCTCGATCTCGCGCCGCGGTTTCCGGTGATCGCCGATGCCGTGGCCAAGATCAAAGTCAAAGACGCGGTGCTCGACGGTGAAATCGTAGCCCTCGACGATAGAGGTGCGCCACGATTTCAACTCCTGCAGCAGAGCGCGCAGCGCGAATTCATTTTCATGTTCGATCTCATCTGGCTGGATGGTCACGATCTGCGGCAGCAGCGATACGAAGATCGCCGCGCCGCGCTGGAGAAGCTCCTCCGCCGCCCGCCCGCCCGAGTGCGTGTGGCGGAGCAACTCGACCTGTCGGGTAAAGAGGCGCTGAAGCTTGCGGCAGGTAGCGGTTACGAAGGCATCATCGCCAAGAAAAAGACATCGTGCTACGAAGGGCGGCGCTCGAGAGATTGGCTCAAGGTCAAGGCGCTCAATGAGCAGGAGTTCATCATCGTTGGATGGAACCCGAGCACGCATTCGTCGAAAGAAATCGGATCGCTGCACCTGGCCGTGAGAGGTGATGACAGCGAGCTGCACTACGCTGGAAAAGTAGGCACCGGTTTTTCAGCGAAGCAGCGCGCATGGTTCAAGGACGAGCTGTCGAAGGATGTCGTGCCGAGGACGATGGTCAAAGATGCGCCGCGTGTGCGCGACGCGACGTGGGTCAAGCCGCGCTTTGTCGGGCAGGTGGCGTTTACCGAGTGGACCGAAGACAACAAACTTCGCCACCCTTCGTTTCTCGGACTGCGCGAAGATAAGTCGCCGGAGGAAGTCGTGCGGGAAAAACCGATAAAGACTGGCGGGCGGCGGGTAGCGGGTAGCGGGTCGGTTGGGACCACCCGCCAAAAGCCACCCGCCACCCGCCAGGTGTCCCTCAGCCATCCCGAGCGCGTTCTCTATCCGCGCGACAAAATCACGAAGCAGGATGTTGCCGACTACTACGATGCGGTGGCCGAGCCAATGATTCGCACGCTGTGCGACCGGCCGCTCGCGCTGGAGCACTGGAATGACGGCATCGACAAGCCATCGTGGTTTCATCAGAACATCGGCCGCGAAGGGCCGCCGTGGCTGACGACGATCGACACGCCGACGCGGGCGAGCAGCCGCAAAACGGTACGGCATCTCGTCGTCGATAAGCCTGAGACGCTGCGCTGGCTGGCGCAGATGTCCGTGCTGACGATTCACATGTGGTCCTCGCGCGGCGCAAGTCTCAATGAGCCGGACTGGTTCGTGTTCGACCTCGATCCGGCGAAGGGGAAGGGCATCGAGCAAGCGATCGAAGCGGCGATCGTCATTCGCGGCCTACTCGAAAACATGCAACTGCCGAGCGTTCCAAAGACGTCGGGAAAGCGCGGAATTCACGTGTTCATTCCGCTCGCATCGGGTTACACGCACGAGCAGGCGGCCGATTTCGCGTGCTCGATCAGCGCCGCGGTAGCGTCGAGAGTTCCATCCATCACAGTTGAACGCTCGATCGCCAAGCGGCACGGACGGCTCTATCTCGATTGCATGCAGAACGGCTACGGAAAAACGATGGTCGCGCCGTATTCACTGCGGGCAATCAACGGCGCGCCGGTCTCCGCGCCGCTGCGATGGGAAGAGATCAACAAGAAGCTCGATCCGAACAAGTTCAATCTCCGCACGATGCCCGCTCGGCTGGCCAAAGTCGGCGACCTGTTCGAGGCAGTCTTCAAAAATCGAGCGAAATTGCCGGAGGGCGCGGCGCTGGCTCGCGAGTTTGCCCGCCGCGGCTACGCGCTCACGCTGCTGGCGCGGCGGGCCGATCTGCTCGAACAGCTCGCTCAAGATCTCCCGGAGGCCGTGGCGATTCCATGTGACGTCACCGATTCCGCCGCCGTTCACGACGCCGTCGCGCGCGTGGGAGCGATCGACGTTGCCATCGCAAACGCCGGCGTCGGCACGACAGGATGGGCCGCCAAATCCGTCGCCGACGCCGAGCTGATGATGCGCGTCAACTACTTCGGCATGCTGTATCTGTTCGATGCCGTGATCCCGCAGATGATGGAGCGGCGCTCGGGACACTTTGCCGGCATGGCATCAATCGCTGGACTGCGCGGATTTCCAACCGCATCGGGTTACTCTGCGAGCAAAGCGGCAATGCAGGCGTTTCTCGAATCGGCTCGCGTTGAGCTGGCCTCCTTCGGCATTCGCGTGACGACCGTTAATCCCGGATTCATCGCCACCGCCATGACGGAGAAGAACACATTCAAGATGCCTTTCCTCATGTCGGCCGAGCGCGCAGCAAAGATCATCGCCGACGGCATCGAGCGCGGCGCGCGCATTGTCGAGTTTCCATGGCCGATGTCCTTTGCCACACGATTCTCGCGTGCGCTTCCGGCGTGGGTCACGGACCGGCTGATGGGCGGCGCCGTCCGATGAAGCGGCTCTTTCGCGAGACGCTTTTCGTCCGCTGGTGGGCGCTTCGCAATGTTTTCCTTCTCCATTTCGTGAAACCGTCGATCGTGGAATTGAGCGACGAACGATGCGAAGTGGTGATCCCGCTCAATTGGCGCACCCGCCGCCGCGACATCCACGCCATGTACCTCGGCGTCCTGGTCATGGGAGCCGATGTCGCCGGCGGCTTGATCGCCTTCAATCTCATCACGCGATCGAAGCGGGCCGTCTCGTTTCTCTTCAAAGATGTCAAAGGAGAGTTTTTCAAGCGGGCCGAGGACGATGTGCACTTCGTGTGTGAGGAGGGGAGCGCAATTCGCGATCTCGTCGGACGGGCGATGGCCACCGGGGAGCGGCAGGAGGCGACGGTCCGCGTTACGGCGACGGTGCCGACGAAACTCGGCAGCGACCCGGTAGCGAAATTCGAGCTAACGTTGTCGGTGAAACGTCTGTAGGGCACGGCTGCGCCGTGCCGCACCTGGAATTCGGCACGGCGCAGCCGTGCCCTACGCCGATGAAGCTGCGAGCGAGCAACCCAGAGAGTCTTCAACGCGCAATCGCCGAGACGGGCGCCGTCATCAAGTACCGCTTCCCGTGGTGGCTGCGCCCTTTTTTGTTGCGCGGCGTTGCCGGAATCACGCTCGGGCGGCGGATTTATATCGAAGGAGCAAATCCCGAATCCATCCTTCGCCACGAACTCGTCCACGTCCGTCAAATTCAGCGTCTTGGCCTCGTTCGTTTCTATTGGACTTACATCCGCGAATATGCCGCCAACCTCCGCGGGGGACTGTCATCTGCCGAGGCGTACAGGCGGATCTCGCTGGAAGAAGAAGCATTCGCAGCGGAGTGCCGTGAAATCCTATAATTTGGTTGGGTTCGGTCGATGATTCAATTCCATTCTCTGGAAACGCCGCAGCTCGAGCGATTCCTCGAGCGGCACAAGAGCGGTCTGCCGTTCAAAACCGATATCGATCTCGATCTCGTGCTGCGTCAGATCCTTCAAAAAGCGAATGAGTTCGTACCGTCGGAATCGGGCTCGATTCTGCTCGATGATCCATTCCGCAAAGTGGCCTCCCGTCACGAGAACGAGCTCGTGTTCATCGCCACGTTCGGCGACGCCGGACGCGATCTCGTCGGCCAGCGACTCTCGGCAAAGCAGGGAATCGCCGGGCAGGTTTATCAGGCGGGAAGTCCGCATCTCTCTGCCGACGTCAAAGGCGACGTGTTCTTCTATCCCGAATTCGACGACCGGTTCGGGCACAAAACGCATTCGGTCGTGTGTGTGCCGATTTACATCGGGAAACATGTTTGCGGAGTCCTCGAGTTGATCAACCGCATCGACGGAACGGCGTTCACCGATCGCGACAAGACGCTTCTGGAGATTTTCGCCGGCTACACTTCGTTCACGCTGCAGAATGCGCTCGACGGAAAACGGGCGCACGAGCTGGCCCGCAAAGATGACTTGACCGGGCTCTTCAACGATCGCTGGTTCCACATCTGTCTGACCGAAGCGGTGGCGTCAGCGCGCGATACACAAAGACCAGCAGTGTTGATGTTTCTCGATCTCGATCAGTTCAAGCTCGTCAACGACCAGCATGGACATCTGGCGGGGAGTCAGGTTTTGCGCGAGGTCGGTTTCCTTCTGAAACGAATCGTGCAGTCGGAAAACGCGACCGTTGCCCGATACGGCGGTGATGAATTCGTCATCATCCTTCCGGAGACGACGCTGGATCAGGGTCTGGCGGTCGCGGAAGAAATCAGAAGCTCGATTGCCGAGACGACGTTTCTCGCGCGCGAGTGGGCGCTCAACAATCCGCCGCTGCACCTCAGCGGGCTCCTCTCGGCCTCGATCGGAATCGCCGAACACATTCCGACCACCGATAGCAGCACGCTCGTGGAGCAGGAAAAAAGTGAATGGTTGCGCCGCGCGGATTCGGCGATGTATCAGGCGAAGTCGAAAGGAAAAAATCAGGTGGCGGTGAGTCGCGCTGCGTAGTGTCGTTTCTGCTATCCTCGCGCATCCAAATTTGAAGGAGGGATCCCCGTTTTGGCCAAGATCACCGCGGAGTACATCTGGATTGATGGGCAAAAGCCGACTGCGAAGCTGCGTTCGAAAACAAAAGTCATCGATGATGTGAAATCGCTCAAGGATGTGCCGGAGTGGGGATTCGACGGCTCGAGCACATATCAGGCGAGCGGCCACTTCAGCGATCTGCAGTTGCATCCGGTGAGATACGTGCCCGATCCACTGCACACGGACGGGGCCATTCTCGTACTGTGCGAAGTTCTAAATCCCGATGGCAGTGTGCACTGGAGCAATACGCGAGCGCATCTGCGAGAGGTCGCCGAAAAATACAAATCGCAGGAAGCGTGGTTCGGCATCGAGCAGGAATACACCTTCTTCCAGGGCGCTCGTCCCCTAGGCTGGCCGGACAACGGATTTCCCGCGCCGCAGGGCGGCTACTACTGCGGAGTTGGAAGCGATGAAGTCTTCGGTCGCGACGTTGTGGAAGCGCACACCGCCGCGTGCATGCGCGCCGGAATTCACATCGTCGGTACGAATGCCGAGGTGATGCCGGCGCAGTGGGAGTTTCAGGTGGGTGCCATCGTAGCGCCCGATATCGCCGACGAGCTCTGGTTGGCTCGCTGGCTGCTCTACCGGGTCGGTGAAGAATTCGGTGTCAGCGCCACGCTCTATCCGAAACCGGTCAAAGGAGATTGGAACGGTGCAGGCGCGCACACGAACTTCTCAACGAAGCCGATGCGCGAAGCGGGCGGGCTCAAAGTAATCGAAGAGGCGATGAAGAGACTCGAGAAGCACCACGACGAACACATCAAAGTCTACGGCGCGCACAACGAGGAGCGCCTCACGGGACTCCATGAGACCTCACCGATTCACGCATTTCGCTACGGTCAATTCGATCGCGGAGCTTCGGTTCGCATTCCGATGGCCAGCGTGAATGCTGGTCGCGGATATTTCGAGGATCGCCGGCCCGCGGCGAATATGGATCCCTATCAGGTCTGCGCGATTTTGATCGAGACGGTGTGCGGCGACGGGGCAGGATCGATGAGACAGACGGAGGCAGCAGCAGACTTCGCACGGCGATAACAGGAGTCGGCCATGAGTGCCAGAGACGCGATCAAAACGGCGAAAGATAATGGCGCCCGTATCGTCGATCTGCGTTTCATCGATGTTCCCGGCCTCTGGCAGCACTTCTCAATTCCAATCAGCGAGCTGAGCGAGGATCTTTTCGAGGAGGGAATCGGTTTCGACGGCTCCTCGATCCGGGGATATCAGAGCATTCATGAATCGGACATGCTTCTGATTCCCGATCCCGACACGGCCGTGATGGATCCGTTCACGGCCGAGCCGACGATGGTCTTGACCTGCAATGTGAAGGACCCGATCACAGCCAAGATGTACTCGCGCGATCCGCGGAACATTGCCCAGAAGGCGGAGGCGTACCTGAAGAAATCGGGCCTCGCGGACGTCGTGTACATCGGCCCCGAGCTCGAATTTTTCTTTCTCGACGACGTGCGTTTCGATCAGAGCTACAACTACGGTTTCTACTATCTCGACTCCGAGGCGGGATTCTGGAACGCAGGAAAAGAGGGAACGCCGGAGCGCCCGAACCTCGGATACAAGCCGCGTTACAAACAGGGCTACTTTCCTGTCCCGCCGATGGATAAGTTCCAGGACATCCGGACGGCGACGGTTCTGGCGTTGGAGAAGGTCGGCATTCAGGTGGAAGTGCATCATCACGAAGTCGGCACAGCCGGCCAGACGGAGATCGACATGCGCTTCGACACGCTCACGCGCATGGCCGACAAAGTGCTCTGGTACAAGTACTGCGCGAAGAACACCGCAAAACGATTCGGGAAGACCGCCACGTTCATGCCCAAGCCACTGTTTCAGGACAATGGCTCAGGAATGCACACGCACCAGAGTCTCTGGAAGGGCGGGAAGAATCTTTTCTATGACAAGAGCGGATACGCCGGAATCTCGAAGATGTGTCTGCATTACATCGGCGGGATTCTCAAGCATGCGCCGGCGCTCTGCGCTCTGATCGCACCGACGACAAACAGCTATCGCCGGCTCGTTCCCGGGTACGAGGCACCGATCAATCTCGCCTACAGTCAGCGCAACCGTTCTGCGTGCGTGCGCATCCCGATGTATTCGCAAGCGGAAAAAGCGAAGCGAATCGAATTCCGCACGCCCGATCCTTCTGCGAATCCATACCTGTCATTCTCCGCGTGCCTCATGGCAGGACTCGATGGAGTGCGCAAGAAGCTCGATCCGGGCGAGCCGATGGATATGGATCTCTACGAGCTCGAGCCGGAACAGGCGGCTAAGATCAAGCAGCTACCCGGATCGCTTGATGTCGTGCTCGATGCGTTGGAAGCGGATCACGATTGGCTGCTCGAAGGCGATGTCTTCACGAAGGATCTGATCGACACGTGGATCGATTACAAAAGGAAAAACGAAGTGGATGCGATCCGCTTGCGTCCGCATCCCTGGGAATTCGCGCTGTATTTTGATATTTGAGTTCGTCGTATACTGTGCAGGCGATGGAACTGACGTTAAATCTCATCTGGGTGGCCGTCGCCGCGGCGGGTTTCATGCTCGTGCCGAAGCGGTCGCGCCTGGCGTGGTTTGTGGTGATCGCCGTCGTAGCACTTCTGTTTCCGATCATCTCGGCATCCGATGATTTCAACGCGGACCGGACATTCAACGACGCCGCCCCTGGTCTCGTAGTATCGATCGTCCTGGCTATCGCGTTCATCGCCATCGCACGCCTCCGTTCGTTACCACAGCGGTTTTACGCCGTCCACGTCGCCACTCCTTCCGATCCCCGCTCACCGCCCGTCCGCTGACGCCAGTCTGCGATTTGCTTTGTCGCAGGCGTGAAGCGGCGGCGTTCCCGCGCGCTGGCTACCCCCTGAAGCCGGCGTCCGGGCTGCGGGATGCCGCCACTTGACGGCTGCGACGACATGGAACTCTTCCTCAACCTCCTCTGGCTTGCGATCGCCATCACGGCGCTGCTCATCACGCCGCGGCGATCTAACCGCGTCTCCGTTGCGATTGGTTGCGCGTTGGCTTTGCTCTTTCCGATCGTCTCCGTCTCGGACGATCTTCTGACCGATCGCGACTCGTTCGAGGAAGCGCTGGCCATCGTTGTCGAGGCCGTCATCCTCGTCATCACGTTCGTGACGATCGCGCGAATCCGGACGTCGCGCGTTCGCCGCGCCTCGCTGCTTCTTGTCCCTACCGCAGATCCACGCTCGCCACCGCACAACCGGCTGGTAGTGGGTAGCGTGTAGCGGGTGGGGCCACCCGCTACCCGCCACAAGCTTCTATGCAACGGCCGCCGAGCGGCGGCATTCTCGCGTGTCGGCACCCCCTGGCCGGCACCCGGGCTGCGAGGGTGCCGCCACTCGCCCGCCGTTGCCACGAATCTTGAATGTGAACCGGCTCGCCGCAATCGGTTGCCTCGTGCTCGCCACCTCGTGCGCAACGATTCCTCGCGGGTCGCTGACCGATCCGAAGCTCGCACAATTTGCACGCGCCGGCCCATATCGCGTCGTCCAGTACGACCTCGATTGGTTCGACGCGAAGCGGCAGCGCCATGTTCCGGTGCACATCTATGCACCCGCTGGTGTGGCCGCCGGCCCTCTGGCCGGCGGTGTGCCGACCGAAGGGCCGGCACCCACACTCCACCCCGTCATCATCTTCTCGCACGGTTTCGGCAATTCGCGATTCGGCTACAGCTATCTCGGGACTCATTGGGCGAGCTACGGCTATGTCGCCGTCCATCCCGAACACCACGGTGGTGGCCGCTATCAGGTCAACATTCCTGAGGATCTGCATTTCGTCATCGATCAGCTTCAACTCGACGACGCGCTGCCGCCGCCGCTTCGCACTCGGCTCGATCGCGCGCACATCGCCGTTGCGGGGCATTCGGTCGGCGCATACGGCGCCCTGGCGATGGCTGGATTACGCGTGCTGTTTCCCGACGGCAGCGTGGTCAACTTTCGCGATCCGCGCGTGAGTGCGGCGATCGAGATGTCGATGTCCGAGAATTTTCAATCAGCGTCCTACACGCAAATCGCCACTCCGGTTCTGCACATGACCGGCACGCGAGATTGGGATCTGCTGGCCCGCACACTGCCGCGCAAACGGCGCACGCCGTTCAACAGCATCCGTCGTGATGACCAATACCTTCTCGTAGTGGGTGGGGCAAGTCACACCACGTTTTCCGACGAGGAGAGCGAGGCTACGCGTCCTGCGCACGATGTGATTCGCATGACGTCGATCGTTTTTCTCGACGCCTATTTGCGCGGTGACCGCGACGCGTTGGCAACACTGCGCGACGGCGATCTCTCTCGCGCGCTCGACGGCCTCGGTCACCTGACCGTCAAGTCGGCGCCGGTGCTGCGCATCGGAAAAATCGCAATTCACACCGCGCCCGTCTTCGATCCAGAAGAGGCGAGCCATGGAGGTTTGTATCGCGCTGTCGACATGATTGCCGTTCGAACGCCGGAAGAGTTGATTCGAAGATTCCTGCTCTTTCGCGAGGGCGAGCCGTTCGATGCAGGAAAGCTGACTGAGTCGGAGCGCAATCTGCGCACCTTCGATTTTTTGAAAACGGTCTCCGTGACCGCCGGTCAACAGCATGACGGAATCGTCGACGTCGACGTCACGACCCAGGACGCGTTTTCGACTGACGTTGACCTCGAATTTTCGAACGACGGCGGACGATCGCTGTACACGTTTGCGGTGACGCAGCTCGATCTGTTCGGCCGCGGAAGCTCGCTCGGTCTGCACACCGAGCAGGGGCGGGAGCGGCGATTGAATTCGATCGAGTTCATCGATCCGGCCACATTCGGGCGCTACTGGAATGCGAACGTGCTCCTGGCGAAAAATTCGGATGGAAATGAGGAGCGGCTGGCCATCGGGCGGCCGCTCTTCGCGTCGTCGACGCACTTCACGCTCGACGGTCTGACAGATCATCTGCTGCAAGTCGCGCGGATCTATCAAGACGCTGCGATCCATTCTCAGTTTCGGCACGAGCATCGGGAGCTCGAGCTGAACGGTGGCGTGAAAATCGACACGCAAGGCGTTGGAAATCTGCGGCTCCTTGCCGGGATGGATTTCCTAACCGACACCTTCGCGCCCGTTTTCGGACTGCAGCCCGATGAGCGGCGTTTTCGATTCGTGACGCTCGGTCTCGATTCGACGCAATTCGATCTCATCAAACTCGACCATGTCGATTACGGTCTGAAAGACCAGGACTTCAACCTCGGCGCTCACGCCTCGGCCGATATCGGCCACTCTGCGCCGAGAATCTGGCGCGTTCGCAGCGATAGCTCCGTCGGACGCCGTCTCGGTTCACGCAGCTTCGTTCTCATGCATGTCCTTGCGAGTACGCGCGCGGGCGACACGAATCGCAACACGATCTGGTCTGGCGACGGGCGGCTCGTCGTGAAGTTTTCCACCCGATATCCGATGACGCTCGTCTCCCGCCTGCGCGCCGATCTCGGGTCGCATCTCGATCGGGACGTGCAGTTTTTCGCCGACGGGCAGAATGGACTGCGCGCCTATCCAAACTTCGCGTTCGAGGGACGGCGCCGCGTACTGCTGAATATCGAGCAGCGCATGTTCCTAGGCCGCGAGCTGTGGCAGGTCGTCGAGCCAGGCGCGGCGATTTTTCTCGACAGCGCGCGCGTCGGCGGGTTACGCAGTGATTTCGGCGCCGGATTGCGATTTTCGATCGCCCGTTACCAATCGGCGATCATCCGCGTCGACGCTGCGTACGCAGTCAACGACAGCCCGATCAGCAAGCGCGGGCTGGTGATCTCAGTGGCGACGACGCAGGCATTTTGATTCGGCGCGGCTTCGCCGCGCGTGGTCAGTTGTCGGTGGTCACTTGTCGACAACCGATCACCGACAACTGACAACGGATCCGCTGGCGCGCAGCGTCAGCGGATGCTCATTTGCGGCACTGATAGCAGGAACCCAGCCGGATACTGCACGTAGCCGTCGATGTTACTGCGCATCACCGCCACGTTATCCTGCATGTAGAGCGAGATGTAGGGCAGATCATCCTGTACGATCTTCTGGATTTCCGCGTAAGCCGGTTTGCGTTTTGCGCGATCGAACGTCGAGCGGCCCTGCATGATCAACTGATCGACTTTCGGATTGTTGTAGTAGCCGCGATTCTGCCCATCGGGCGGAGTGTTCTTCGAATAGAAAATCACGTAGTAGAAATCGGGATCAGCGATGCCGTTCCGGCTCAGCGAATACATCTGAAAATTGCCTTTGCCAATGTCCGCGAAGAACGTCGACATCTCGTTCGACTGGATCTCCATATTGACTCCCACCTGCTTCAGCATCTGTTGAATCACCTGCGCCCGCGAGTTCGCCTCGGCATCGGTCGACGTTTTGAAAACGAATTTGAATCCGTTTGCATACCCGGCCTGCGCGAGCAATTGCTTGGCCTTATTTGGATCGTAGGGATACGTCGGCAGATTTTCTGCGCGCGCCCAGTGCCCCTTCCCAAACATCGTATCGGTGGGCTCAGCGTAACCACGCTGGATGTCCCGAATAATGCGTCCGCGGTCGATCGCATACGCGATCGCGCGGCGAACATCCACTTTGCCGAGGATTGGGTCGCGCATGTTGATGGCGATGTATTGATAGACCGAGCCGGGTGACCTCACCACTTTGAAATCGGACTTGCCATCGAATTCGGCCACGTTCTCGAAGGGAATCTCGTTGACTTCGAAATTGACTGTTCCGCGGCGCATCTCGAGCACGCGCGTCGTCGCGTCGGGAATGATGCGTACGATGACGTGCTTGATCTTCGGCGCCCCGCCGTGCCACTGATCGAAGGCCTCGAGGACGATGCGATCATCGGCTCGGAATTCGACGACTTTGTACGGTCCGGCGCCAATCGGCTTCGTTTTGTAAACGTTCGTGTCCGCGCCCGTCGGCAGAATGCCGGTGGTCAGATTGTCGAAGATGCCTGGATTGGGCTCTTTCAATTTGAAAATGACCGTGTGATCGTCGGGTGCCTCGATGTGATCAACGGCTTCATATCCGGAGCGCTTCGAGGTCACGAAGTTCGGATTCATCATCGAGTCATACGTCCACTTCACGTCGGCGGCTTTTACCGGCTGCCCGTTATGGAACTTGGCGTTTGCATTGAGGTGAAAGATGATCGTCCTGTCGTCGGGCGTCTCCCACTTCTCCGCCACATCAGGCGCGTAATCGAAGTTCGGAGTGACTTTGATCAAGCCGCTGTGAACCAAATCGAACATCCGGCCCGACGCATTGTCTGCGCCGACGCGGGAATCGAGATTCGTCGGCGTGGACATCAGCGCGATGACCAGCGTGTCCTTCGCCGCTCCGCTGCTGACGCCGCCCTTTTTTTCTCCGCCGCA
>QHVY01000360.1 GCA_003223695.1 Acidobacteriota bacterium | reverse complement strand
TTACGCCCGTTCCGGAAAACGTTTCGTCTTCTCGCATTCCGAAATTTTTCCCGGCACGTTCGCCAGCACCACCGAGACTGCCGACTACCTGATCCGCGAGTTGCGTTTGAAGCGCACGCCGGTCGTGCGCTGGGGTCCGCGCGGAATGCAGCAGCTCAGCGAGGTGCGCAGCGGCAACCTGCTGATCATGGGATTCGCCGGAAACAGCGCGCCGGATCACGTCGATCAATTTCATGCGATGCCCGAGTTTCTGCAATTGCTCTTCGAGGGAGGAACGCAGTGATTCCGTTGCCGGATCGCACTCCAGTCTCGGCGGCGATCTGTCGAAGCCGTGCTCCACGGTCGTCGCCGCATGATTTCCTCCTCTGCCATTGTGAAGCGAACTGTTCTGGTATAGCCTGCCGACCTCAGCATCACAAGGAGGGTTCTCATGCGTAAGCCTGGCGCCATGATCCTCGTTTCCGTTTTTTTGTGCGCATCGCTGTTTGCTCTGAACAACCGCAGCGCGGTATCACTCACCGGCAGCGATCTCGCGACCTGCACCGTCCCTGATCCGTGCCGCACCTTCGATGTTGCCATCTCGAAAACCAATGCCGGCGGCGAAGTGGTCGTTCTTTCCACCGCCGGCTATGGGCCATTTACGGTCACGAAATCGGTGTCGGTCATCTCACCTCCCGCATATCACGCGGCGATGGCACCGACGGCCGGCGCGGCGATCACGATCGACACGGCCGGTGTGACCGTCATTCTGCGCAATCTGTATCTGAACTCGCTCGGCGCACCGACGGGAATCGCCATGACCGCTGACGCGAGTGTGGTTCATGTGGAGAACCTGGTGATCAATGGCTTCACTTCAAACGGCATCGAGGCCAATGGCAACTTCACTGCAACCAGTCAGCTGTTCATCAAGGACACAGAAGTTCGTGGTTCCGGCCAGTCGGGCATTTATGCAGGCCCGTCGGCGGGCAAACTGACATTGGCCGTTGACCGGGCCCGCCTGGAGGCGAACGTATACGGGCTGGTCATGGACTCGGGAGTCGAAATGGTGATGCGGGACTCGACGGCTCTCAATTCCTCGAGCGTGGGGGTGTACGTTCGCGATAACGGCGTGCTCGCGCCGGCAACAGCGTGGATTGACCGCTCGATGTCTGCCCAAAACCTTGCAGCCGGCTTCCTCGCGCAGGTCGGCGGGCTGTTGACGATCAGCAACAGCGTCGCAGCGCGAAACTCGGACGGTTTCCGCGCCGAAAACGCCTCTCAGCTAGCGGCGGATCATTGCGTGGCGTCAGAGAACACGAACGGATTTCTTCTTTTGAATGCAATAATGACCGTCTCCAAATCGATGGCCACGAGGAACTCCTCGGACGGCATCGCGGCGATCAATAGCGGCACAGCATTCGTGTCCGACAACACCGTCACGGAAAACAACGTGGGACTCCACGTCACCGCTGCAGCGGTCATGGAGTCAATCTCGAACAACATGGTTCGCGGCAACACCACGAACGTCAGTGGCACGGTCACCGCCGTGGCGGCGAACTAATTCCGTGGACTTGGGCGGGTGGCCATGACATCTGGCATGGGCTTGTGCGCCTCAGCGTTCACAGGGATTCACATGCGTCACTGTTCTTTCGACTGATCGCCGGACGCAGTCGAGGGAATTCTTCTGCTCGACTGTTTTGCACACGAACCGCTAGGTCGATCCGATCGCCATGTGCCGAGCTGACCCCAAGGACCAGGAGGACGCATGCTTCCGTTGCTTTTCGCAATCGCCGCAGAGCAGCCTGTCCTGAACTACGTCCCAAAACATGAAGAATTAACGTATACATTTGGCGGCACC
>QHVY01000359.1 GCA_003223695.1 Acidobacteriota bacterium | reverse complement strand
CTTTCTCCTCGAGCGATGGATCGGTCACCGACGGCGACTGCAAACCGTCGCGCAGTGTCTCGTCGTCGAATTCGATCTTTCTGCCGCCTTCGCGCAGCGGCATCTCGGCGGCTGTGTTCCAGTCGTAGATGAGATCCTGGAAATTCTCGTTCATACAATCAGCGACCCTTGAACCGAGCGGGTCTTTTCTCCAAAAACGCGTTCATTCCTTCCTTAGTATCGTCGCTTGCGCAAAGAAGGCCAAACAGCGTCGCTTCTAGAAACTGTCCTTCCTCGAATGGCATTTCGCCGCCGCGGATGACCGCCTCGATTGCAGCGCGGATCGCCAGCGGTCCTCGCGACATCATCTTTCTTGCCATCTCCTCGGCTACGCTCATGAGTTGATCGGCAGGGACGACCTTGTTCACCAATCCGATACGCTCCGCGTCGGCCGCGCCGATGCGGTCGCCGGTGCAGATCAGCTCGAGCGCTTTGCCTTTGCCGAGGAGCCGGGCCATGCGTTGAGTGCCGCCGTAGCCTGGAATGATGCCGAGGGTGACCTCTGGCAGTCCGATTTGGGCCTTTTCGGAGGCGATCCGAATGTGACATGCGAGCGCGAGCTCGCATCCGCCGCCTAACGCGAAGCCGTTGATCGCGGCGATGACCGGCTTCGGGAATCGCTCGATGAACGACAACACGGCCTGTCCGCGCTCTGAGGTTTCTTTTCCGGTGATCGGCGTCTTCTGCGCGAGCTCATTGATATCTGCGCCGGCGACGAACGCCTTCTCGCCTCCACCGGTGACGATCACCGCTTTCACATTTTCGTCATCGCGTGCTTTGCTGAACGCTTCGTAAATCTCTTGGACCGTCTCCGCGTTTAGCGCGTTCAGAACTTTGGGCCGATCGATGGTGACGATCAACAGGCCTTCGCGAAGATTGGTTTTTATGTTTTCGTAGGCCATTGCTTCTCCGAGTGTAGCGGCGGCCTTCAGGCCGCCGTCAGCGGGCTAAAGCCCGCTGCTACACCTTTTTGTCGAATGCCATTGGCTTTTCGCCTGCGTAGTCGTAAAAGCCGCCGCCCGATTTCCGGCCGAATCGCCCCGCAAGAACCATCTTGCGCAGCAGCGCCGGCGACGCAAACCGTTTTTCGCGATACTCGTTGAACATCACGTCGGTGATGAAGTACGTCGTATCCAGTCCGACGAAATCAAGCAGCGTAAACGGTCCCATCGGATAGCCGCATCCGAGCTGCATCGCCTTGTCGATGTCCTCGATCGAGCCGACACCCTCCTCGTACGCGCGAATCGCGTCGAGCAGATACGGCACGAGAAGGCGATTGACGATGAATCCGGAATTGTCGCGGCAGGAAACCGGATCTTTTCCGAGCGATTTCGCGAATTCGAACGCCGTCGTGAATGTCTCATCGCTGGTGAGAATCGTTCGCACGACTTCGACCAGCTTCATGAGCGGCACCGGATTGAAAAAGTGCAGGCCGACGAATTGCTTCGGCCGCGCGGTAGCCATCGAGAGCTCGGTGATCGTCAGCGAAGAGGTGTTCGAGGCGAAGATCGCCTCTTTTTTCACGATCGAATCGATCGCCGTGTAAGTCTCCTTCTTGGCTTGCGGATTCTCAGTGATCGCTTCAATGACGATGTCGCAGTTGGCGAGATCATTGAGCGAAACTGACCCGTGCAGCCGGCTCAGGGACGCTTTCTTGTCCTCGGCCGAGAGCTTGCCCTTCTCGACAAACTTTCCGAGGCTTTTGTCGATGCCCGCGAGCCCTTTGTCGAGAAACTTTTGTCCGACTTCCACGACCACCGTGTCGAAGCCCGCTTGCGCAGAAACTTGCGCGATCCCCGATCCCATCAGGCCACAACCGAGAACGCCAACCCGTTTGATCTTTGCCATGGCGGCGCATTCTAATGCAGCGGCTTGGAGCGTCAGCGCCTCAGACCGCAAGTCATCCTGTTGGGCCTCGTCTCGCTGCTCAATGACTCCGCGAGCGAGATGATTTATCCGCTCCTGCCAGTGTTTCTCACGTCGACGCTCGGCGCGACGCCGCTCATCGTTGGACTCATTGAAGGAAGCGCGGACGCGCTTTCGTCGATCCTCAAACTCGCGGCGGGATGGCTCTCCGATCATCTGCCGAAGCGGAAGCCGCTGATTGTTGGCGGATACGCGCTGGCGACGCTCTCGCGCGCGTGGATCTCCGTCGCCGGGCATTGGCCAAGCGTACTCAGTGCGCGTTTGCTTGATCGGACGGGGAAGGGCATCCGCTCGGCGCCGCGCGACGCGATGATCGCCGACGTCACGCCGTTCGAGAGCCGGGGCAAAGCATTCGGATTTCACCGGGCGCTCGATCACACCGGCGCCGTGATCGGTCCGCTGCTGGCGATTTTTTTTCTCGACGCGATCCATCTTCCGATGCGGACGGTGTTCATGATCGGTGTAGCGGCGGCCTTCAGGCCGCCGTCCGGCGGGCTAAAGCCCGCCGCTACACTCCCCCCACCCTTCTACTACGCCCTCGCGGCGATCGCGCTCTTCTCGCTCGCGAATTCGAGTGATGTGTACCTCCTTCTGCAGGCCCACGCAGCGGGTGTGGCGACGGGGATGCTGCCCGTGCTGTGGGCGGCGCACCACGTCATCAAATCTCTTTTTTCGACGCACGCCGGCGCGCGATCGGACATCATGGATCGACGCAACCTTCTCGCGCTGGGATGGAGTGTCTACGCGATCATCTACTTCGCCTTCCCATTTGCGCACTCGATGTGGCTGTTCGTCGTACTGTTCGTTGCGTATGCAATTCCCTTCACGTTGACCGAGGGCGCCGAGCGCGCGTGGATCGGCGATCTCGTGCCGGCGGAGTTGCGCGGCAAGAGTTTTGGCCTGTACTACCTCGCGACGGGGTTGTTCGTGCTCGCCGGTACCGCGATCTTCGGCGTGCTGTATCAGAGGGTGTCGCCGCGCGCCGCGTTTTTCACCGGCGCGGCTATCGCGATCGCCGCGGCTCTCGCGGTCATCGCAAGTAAGGGAAGAACAACTCCGCAACCGGCCGCACGATGAGACTTCGATCTCGAAGCTCGCGTGCGCGCGGATGGCTGTCGGTGCAGGCAATCGCTTCGAACAGGCCGCTGTCGCGAATTCGTTCGAATGCGCCGTCGGGAAATTCGCCGTGAGTGGCGACCGCGAACAGCCGTCCCGCTCCGGATTCGCGATACGCGCGCGCGGCGTTGAGCAGCGATGTGCCTGTGCGAATCATGTCATCGTAGATCACGACCGTTTCACCGCTGAAGCGCGTGCTCACCGCCGTCACCTCGGTCTCCTCCGGGCCACGTCGACGTTTGTAGACAAACGCAGCGGGGACGCTGAGCTCATTCGCCAGCGACTCGACCCACTTCGCGCGTCCAGCGTCGGTGGAGCCGAGAATGAAATCGCGGCCGGCGAGGTCACGGACGAGCGACTCGATCAGCGGCTTCGCATACACATGCACGGGATGAAGACTGCCTTCGAAATAATGCGGAATGCCCTCGCTATGCAGATCGAGCAGCAGAATTTGATTCCCGAGCTTTGCCGCCGGAATCGAAGAGAAAATCCGTGCACGATTTTTCGCCGTCACTGCTTCGCCGCTCTTCGACGCGCGGTCCATCGTCGCATAGCCGTACCACGGCACGATGAGCGACAACGTGGACGCTCCGTTCTCGACGATCGCGCAGGCGAGGTCGTAGAGAACGAGTGTCGCGCTGTCCGACACAGTTCCGCCGATCACCACCGCATGCTGATCGAGGACGCTCGACGTGATGCGAAGGTAGTGTTCGCCATCCGGGAAAATGTCACGCTCCACCGCGCCACGCTCGAACGAGCCGACGCGGGTCAGCTCGTCGGCCATGTAGTCGTATTC
>QHVY01000337.1 GCA_003223695.1 Acidobacteriota bacterium | reverse complement strand
CCTGGGCGACGGCGAATTTTTACGCCATCTGCGGCGTCTCGCGAGCTGCGCCGTGCCGATGATCACGATTACCGAGGTGGAGAGGGAGAATCCGCCGAAGGCGCTGTTCGCTCTAACACCTGCCGGACAAAACGTGCTCGACGCGAAAGTCGACTTCATCGATCTGAACAACGCCGGTTTCTGGCTCGGCGGAGCACACCTGACGCGCGAAAGGATGTGGCGATGGGACGAAAAGCGGCAGGCGATCGTCGCGAGCCGCTCTGCCGGCTAGTTCGCTTCGAAGCGACGGACGGCGTTCCGGTGGCGGGTTTGCTGTATGACGTAGCGCCGCCTCTCAGGCGGCGCAAGCCGGCTGGAGAGCCGGCTCTACATGCGATCATCTGGCTCCACGGGACCGGTGGCGCATCGATTTTCGAGAGCGCGCGAACGAATCTACTGGCGCGCGTTTTTCTCGATCACCGCATCGCGTTCTTTCCGTTTAACAACCGCGGCGCGCAATACGTTCGTCGCGCGGGACGACGCTACGGCGGGCGCGCGAGCTGCAGCGTCGTGGATTTCGAGAGATCACGCTGGCGGGCCACTCCACCGGCGCAAACAAAATCGCGGTTTACGATCACTACAAGAAACGTAATCGAGTCAAGCGCTACGTTCTGGTCGCTGGCGCCGACGACGCCGGCCTGGAGTACGCGCAATTCGGACCGCGCCGCTTTTGGTCGCTGCTTAAAAAAGCGCGCACGATGCCGCGCGGCAAACTGATGCCCGGTCGCATGGTGAGTTGGCGCGCCTTCTACGACATGGCCAATCCCAACGGCGACTACAACGTCTTTCCATTTCTCGCGGCGACGCGCGGGCGACGGCCATTTCGCTACATTCGCGGCATCAAGAAGCCTGCGCTGTACATCTACGGCGAACATGACGAATTCGGATTCGACGCCGCGTTGCTCGCGAAAAATATCGGGCCGAGCGGCGAGATCGTGATCATTCGCGATGCCGACCACGGCTTTACCGGCCATGAAGAGGAGCTGGCGCGCATCATCGCCGAGTGGGTTTTGACATCAAGATGACATGGCCATATGCTTTGATGCATGGCTAGGACGACGATCCGAATTTCGGACCAGCTTCTTGCAGAGGTCAAGAAAAAGGCCGCCGAAAGCGGCCGCACGATCGCGACGGTGATCGAAGACGCGCTGCGCGAAAGTTTCCTGCGCCAGAAGCAACGTCCCAAGACGCCTGCCTTCCCCGTATATCGCCCGAAGCGTCCCGGCCTGCAACCGGGAGTCGATCTCGACGACACGGCAGGCCTGCTCGAGTTGATGGACTCCGTTGATTCTCGCCGACGTTAACGTTCTTGTGTACGCGTTTCGAGCCGACGCGCACGATCACATTCAGTACCGCGACTGGCTGGATCGTGCCGCGATCGGCCCTGAACCTTTGGGGGTGTCAAGTCTCGTTCTGAGTGCATTCATTCGCATCGTCACGCACCCTCGGATTTTCGCTGAGCCCTCGAGCTTGGATGCCGCGATTGACTCTGCCGAGCGTGTGTCGCGGCACCCAAATTCGCTATTCGTTACTCCCGGACCGCGGCACTGGGACCTCTTCATCGATCTTTGCAGGCGCACGTCCGCTACCGGAAAACTAATTCCAGACGCGTATCTCGCCGCCCTCGCCATCGACACAGGCAGCGAGTGGATTACCACCGACCGCGATTACAGCCGTTTCCCACGTCTTCGATGGAGGCATCCATTCGACAAATCGAGTCGGGTCAATCCCGCTTGAGGGCCGCCCGCCTGACCACCCGTCCCGGCTTCGCGCCGGTGTGCTCACCGTCGCGCAGCACTTGAACTCCATTCACAAAAACATCGATGATCCCGACTGCGTATTGGTGCGGATTCGCGTAAGTCGCGCGCGCGGCGACCTTCTGCGGATCGAAAACAATAACGTCGGCGAAGTAGCCGGGGCGCAGAAGACCGCGATAGTCGATATGCAAATCCGAGGCTGCGAGAAATGTCATGCGACGAATGGCCTCGGCAAGCGGGATCACGTGGTCGTCGCGAACGTATTTGCCGAGGAGGTTGACGAAGTTGCCGTAGGCGCGGGGATGAGCATGGGACTTCAGAAACACTCCTTCGGCTGCAGGTGCGCCGGCGTCGGATCCAAATGTGACCCACGGCTGCGCGATCTGCTTGCGGATGTTGTTTTCAGAGATGATGAAGTAGATCGTCTCCACGCGGCTGTCGTCCTCAATGACGAGATCAATCGCGGTGTCTTCCGGCGATTCATTGCGCATCCGCGCCACTTCGGCGAGCGTCTTACCGGTCAGCGGTTTCATTTTGTCGCTGCGGAAACCGACGAGCAGCACGCGATCGGGCGAGCCGGCGAGCATGAGCAGGTTTTCCCACTGATCGCTCGGCGTGCGCATCTCCTGAATCACTCGCGCGCGAATGGCCGGATCCTGTAGCCGCTTGCGCCACGCTTCGAGGCCGCCTTCCTGCACCCAGGTCGGCATCGCGGCGTCGAGGCCGGTGGCACCGGCGTTGTAGGTGTACATATCCGCGCTGATGTCGAGTCCGTGCGCGCGAGCATCGTTGACTCGCGCGATCAGATCGTCCATCTTCGGCCAGTTTTTCTCGCCGGCCGCTTTGAGGTGATAGATCTGTGCGGGGACACAGCCGGTTGCCTTCGCTGCGCATGTGCGAGATGTACATGCCGCCATACGGCGCAGCGGCTTTGGAGAGCTCGATCAACTCATCGGTCGTGGAATACGCACCCGGCGCATAGATCAGCGCTGACGCCACGCCGAACGCGCCCTCCTCCATCGCCTGGCGGACCACCGCGCGCATCTGCTCCAGCTCCGCGGCTGTCGGCGCTCGATTCGCGCGGCCTAACACGTAGATGCGAGGAGTTGCCGCGCCGATGAACGATCCGACATTCGGCGAAACGCCGCGGCTAACCAACCACTGCAGGTATTCGCCGAGGGTGGTCCAGGCGATGTCGTATTTGATGTCGCCCTGCGTCTGCCGCGCCTCCTCTTTCATGGCCGGGTTGAGAGGCCCGGGCGATTCGCCCTCTCCGAAGATCTCGGTCGTGACGCCCTGTTTGATGTCGGACATTCCGCGACCGTCGGCGATGAGCGTCTCTTCCGCGTGACTCATGATGTTGATGAAGCCCGGTGCGATCGCCGCACCGTGCGCATCGATCTCTGTCTTTCCACGTCCGCTTGCGTTTCCGACGACGGCGATGCGATCGCCGCGAATGGCCACGTCGCCGCGCATCGGATCGGCTCCGCTTCCGTCGTAAATCATTCCGTTGCGGATGACGATGTCGTATGTTGACGGAGGCTGCGGCGGGACCGTTGCGCACGCGGTGAGGAGAATGAGCAGTGTCAGTTTTGACCAACGCATCGGTAGAGCATACGGCGATCGGCCGGATTGTGATCCCGGCGAACGTGCCGCCCGGCTTCCGACTGTTCTATACGACGGCCGATTTCGACGGCCGCGTCGACGATCGAATTCGCGAGTTCGTGCGGCCAGCGAAGCTGTTTTCGTGTCATCAGGTGCACGGCATTCGTGTGGAGGACAGACAATCTTGTCTGTCCGGACAGGCAGGATTGCCTGTCCTCCACGAACCGGAATGCGACGCGCTCTGGAGCGATGAGAAAGATAGTGCGCTGGCGATCAAAGTCGCTGACTGCCTGCCGATATCGATCATCGACCCGAAGAAATCGATCATCGCGAATATTCACTCCGGCTGGCGCGGCGCTGTGCAGCGGATCACGGAGATCACCCTGGACGCTGTTCCGTGCGAGGCGCGTGAATCGTTTGCCTTCCTCGGTCCGTCGATTCGCGTCTGCTGCTTCGAGGTGGGGGAGGAAGTGGCCGCGCAGTTCGATCCTCGATACCTCGATCGGACACTCGGCTCGAAACCGCACGTCGATATTCCTGCGGTGACAACCGATGTTCTGCGAGAGCGTGGACTGGAAAACATCGTTGACACGGAACTGTGCACGAGGTGTCCCGGCTCGATCTTTCACTCGTACCGGCGTGACGAAAAAAGTGGACGCAACCTTGCAATTGTTGGGCAGTAATGCCCGCGCGCGGTACGGTTTTTCAGATTATCTCGATCATCGTCGTCGTCATTCTCGTGGCGACCGCCCTTCTCGCGATCTACGTTTACAAGGAGTCGGTCGGAAAATTCGAGGTGCGCCGCGTCTCTCTGCCCACGCGCGTCTACGCTGATTACACTCCGCTGCGGGCGGGGACGATCATTTCCTCGAATGACATCCTCGAAAAACTCGACCGCCTTGGATACCGTCAGGTCCATTCGGTTTCTCAGAGTGGCGACTACGCGACAAAACGCGGTGAGCTTTACATCTACACGCGTCAATTCACGCATCCGACCGGCCTGTATGAATCGCAGCCCATCCGAATCGAATTCGATCGCGGTGCGATCGCTTCCCTCAGCTCCATTCGCGACGGCAGGCCGATCGACAAGGCTGCGCTCGAACCGGAGCTTCTGACGTCGATCCTGAGCGATCAGCTCGAGAACCGGCGGCCGGTCACGCTCAATCAGGTCCCGCAGCACTTGCAGGACGCGGTCATCGTGACGGAAGACATCCGCTTCTGGCATCACCCGGGCGTCGATCCGCTGGGCATCCTTCGCGCGATCTTTCGCAATCTGCGCGCGCATGGCGTCGAGGAGGGGGCGTCAACGCTCACGCAGCAGCTCGTGAAAAATTACTACCTCACGCCCGAGCGGACGCTCAGGCGGAAAGTCGTCGAAGCATTCATGGCCGTGATCCTCGACGCGAAATATTCGAAGCAGGAGATTCTCGAGGCCTACCTCAACGACATCTACCTCGGCCGCAATCGATCGATTTCAATCGTCGGAGTGGGGGAGGCTTCTCACTTTTATTTCGGCAAGCCGGTCTCCGAGATCACCGTGCCGGAGGCGGCGTTGCTCGCAGGCATCATCAAGAGTCCGAACAACTACTCGCCATTCGAGAATCCCAACCTCGCCCTTCAACGCCGCAACACGGTCCTCGGATTGTTGCTCAAGTATCGCAAGATCGATCAGCAGACCTACGACCAAGCGATGAAGGTTCCTCTGCCGCGCAAACCATTCCGCGAGAAAAGCGGCCTGACATCGATTCCTTTCTACGTCGATCGCGTGTTGCAGGAGATGGGGCGCGATTACGGAGTCAAAGATGTCAAAGGGCGCGGCCTGCAAATTTATACAGCGATCGATCTGAACGCCCAGGACGCGGCGTCGCGCGTGCTCGAGTCCGGGTTGGAGTCGCTCGAGCGCGGCAGCCGTTATCTGCGGCGGCGGAGCAGTCCGCTCGAAGGCGTGATGATCGAGGTCGATGTCCCCACCGGCGAGATCCGAGCGCTCGTCGGAGGGCGCAATTACGACTTCAGTCAATTCAATCGCGCCCTCAATGCCAAGCGTCAGATCGGATCGCTGGTGAAGCCGTTCGTCTATGCAACGGCGTTCGAGCCGAGCTTGTCGCAACAAAACATCACGCAGGCAACATTGGTCAGCGACACGCGCATGCCGCCGATGAAGGAGTATCACAACTGGTCGCCCCGCAACTATCAAGACATCTACCACGGCACAGTGACGGTGCGCGAAGCGCTGGAGCAATCGATGAACTCCGCCTCGGTGCGCATCGGTCTGGCGTGCGGGATTGAGTCGGTGATTCGCACCGCACGCACGCTCGGCGTTCAATCCGACATTCCCAACTATCCCGCGACACTGCTGGGCGCCGTCGGAATTCCGCCGATCGAAATGGCCGACGCGTTCTCGACGATCGCCCGCACCGGATCGCGCCTGCCGCTGCGAACGATTCGATTCGTCACCGACGATCGTGGCAATCAAGTCTCCACGGGAGATGTCGCGCAGCCGGTGCAGGTGTTTCCCGCGCGCGACATGTACGTGCTGACGAACGTGATGAAAGGCGTGCTCGATCGAGGAACGGGTGCTGCAACGCGGTCGATGGGCTTCCGTCTGATCGCCGCGGGAAAAACGGGGACCACAAACGACAAGCGCGATGCGTGGTTCATCGGCTTCACGCC
>QHVY01000336.1 GCA_003223695.1 Acidobacteriota bacterium | reverse complement strand
CGGCGGAGATCGTCAGCGGAGATTTCTATGACTTCATCCCGGTCTCCGACAATATTCTGGGAATCGCAATCGCCGACGGTTCGGGCCACGGCTTGCCGGCGGCTCTCGTTGTGCGTGACATTTATATGGGCCTGCGCATGGCCACCGATCGCGATTTCAAAATCATCCGCACTCTCGAAAAGCTCAATCACATCATTCATCGCAGCCGCCTAACGACGAAGTTCGTATCTCTCTTTTATGGCGAGCTGGAGACGGGCGGGATCCTGATCTATTCGAATGCCGGTCACAATCCACCGTTTCTGCTCAAGCGCAATAATCGAGTCGAAAACCTGGTCCACGGCGGGCCGGTCCTCGGTCCCAACCCTGACGCGACGTACACACGAGGTTTCGTTAAGCTCGATCCGGGCGATCTCCTGTGTCTTTACTCGGATGGCATCGTAGAAGCACACAATCGGCGTGATGAGGAGTACGGCCTGGAGCGGCTGAAGCGCGCTGTGAAAACGCATCGCGACCGCGGCCTCTCTGCCGAGCAAATCACGCGCGAAGTCCTTGCGCGCGTGGCAAGATGGGGACGAAAAGGGGAGGATGACCGGACTGTGGTAATTGTTAGGGCAGTCGAATCATGAGTGCCGAGTGCCCAGTACCGAGTGGTTTACGACTCGGCACTCGGCACTTTGCACTGGGCACTTTATGAACGATGTTCTTTTCTTCAATGGCCGTTGGACTACAACGGACGAGCGCGTCCTCGGCGTCGAAGATCGCGGTTTCCAGTTTGGTGATGCGGTCTATGAAGTATTCAAGTTTCTGCGGAAGCGCCCGATTCTGGCCATCGATCATTTCCGCCGGCTCGATCGCGGACTTCGTGAGATCGACATCCGCAATCCGTGGAACGAGTCGGGCTTCTTGCGTACGGTCGACGAGCTGCTGGATCGTACGATATTTGATGATGGTATTGTTTACATTCAGGTTTCGCGTGGAGAAGGGGAGCGCGCACACTTTTATCCTGACAACATGCCGCCGACCGCCCTGATGTACACGCGGCGTTTTAAATTTCCCGACGAGGTCAAGAAAGAGCTCGGGATCCGCCTGATCACCGCTCCCGATTTGCGCTGGAAGCAATGTCAGGTGAAATCGGTGAATCTCCTGCCGAACGCGCTGGCAAAAAAGCGGGCGCAGCGCAAGGGCGCCGATGAGGCGCTGCTGGTGGGCGACGGAGAGGTGCGCGAGGGCGCCAGCTCGAGTTTCTTTGTCGTTCGCGCGGGCAGGCTCATCACGCATCCGCTCGATGAACACATTCTGGCGGGCGTCGTCCGCGATCGTGTGATCGGACTCGCGCTCGCCGCAAAAATTCGCGTGGACGAGCGGCCGCTACGTGAGGCGGAGCTGTTCGACATGGACGAGGCGTTCATCACCAGCACGACGATGGGAGTGATGCCGATCGCGGAGATCGACGGCCGTGTGATCGGCAACAGCAGGCGAGGGGAGATTACGACCCGGCTGCAGCGGCTGTTCGATGATCTCGAGATGAGCGAGATGTCGCAGCAGCGCCGCGAGACCACAGTTTCAGATTCACCGCCGCGACGGCGATGAACAACGCGCCGCCGACCGCCGCCGCGAGTAGAGCGGCCTGCAGAACGTAATCGGTCAGACTATTCGCGCCCCAGTTGCTGATGATGTAGTACGCGAGTGTTGCGCATGCGGCAACAAGGTAAATCGCGCCTAACACGAGGAGTACCACGTTTCCCGCCCTCGACTGTATCCCGAGACGCATGGCGCCACCTCTCGCTGAAGAAGCTGGATTATGGCACAAAGCGATCAGAAATCACCACGGAGAACACAGAGCACACAGAGAAGTCTCTGTGATCTCTGTGCTCTCTGTGGTGATTTAGTCGTCGCCGGAAATGATGTTGCCGAGGACGCCGCCAGCGATGCCGGCGAGGCCTTTCGACTCCTCTTTGCGACTGCCAATGGCTGCAGCAATCCGGTTCGCAAGACGGCTGAACGGAAGAGTCTGCAAGACGACATGCCCTGGACCCGTCAGTGTGGCGTAGAAGAGACCTTCGCCGCCGAACAACGCATTGCGAAATCCGCCGACGAATTGAATGTCATAAGAGACCGAGTCGGCAAAAGAGACGATGCAG
>QHVY01000335.1 GCA_003223695.1 Acidobacteriota bacterium | reverse complement strand
GGGATTCTTGAAAACAATGATCACCGGCGTCACCGCGCCGTTCGCGCGAAAACGCGCCGCGCGCTCCGACATCGCTGTAGCAGAGATCGATGAGCCCGAAGTGCTACGTCGCCTGGACATCACGTTTCCGAACATTCTCGATCGATACATCCTGCGAGAGTTCCTGAAGATTCTGGCCCTCGTTCTCGTATCGGTGGCGGTCCTGGCGATCGTCGTCGATTACACGCAGATCAGCGGCGAGGTGCAGGCGAACAAGATTCCGTTTCACATTCTGCTCGCCTACTACCGCTTCATGCTTTTTCAGATCGTGAATTGGACGCTGCCGATCTCCGTGCTGGTGGCCACGCTCATCACCCTCGGTCTCTTCTCGAAGAGCAACGAGGTGACGGCATTCAAGTCGGGCGGCATTTCACTCTACCGAGTGGCGGCGCCGATCGTCGGGATCGCCATCATCATGAGCGTGCTTTCGTACTTCATGCTCGATTACATCCTCCCCTATTCGAATCAGCGGGTCGATCAGCTCAAGAAGAGAATCAAAGGCCAGCGCACCGTCGCCGCGCAGAATCAGCAGAAGCTCTGGTTCCTCGGCAAAGGCCGCTACATCATCAATTTCCTTTCGTACGATCGAAACGCGCAGCAGCTCTCGCAGGTGCAGGTGTTCGAGTTTCATCCGACCGAATTCCACCTGACGCGCCGCGTCTATGCCGAGAGCGCGAAGTGGGACGGCGAAGGCTGGGTGTTCGAGCGTGGCTGGATTCGCTCGTTCGGCGACAATCACTCGGTCACGTTCACGCCGATCAACACGCCGCTGCGTCTGTTCTACCGCGAGCGGCCCGAGGATTTTGCGACCGAGATCAAGCAGCCCGATCAAATGACGTTCGCGCAGCTGCGACATTACATCGACACGATCCGCAAGTCGGGATATGCGGCTGAAGATTTGTCGGTGAAGCTGTATCAGAAGACCTCGTGGCCGTTCATCAGCGTGGTGATGGTGCTGATCGCCCTGCCGTTCGCGTTCCGCGCGGGGAAACGCGGCGCGCTGTACGGAGTGGGAATCGCGCTGATTGTCGGGATCGTCTACTGGATGGTCTTCGCGATCTTCACGAAATTCGGCGAGGTGGGCAATCTGCCGGCGCTACTTTCGGCTTGGAGCGCGAATGTTCTCTTCGCCATCGCCGCGATCTACTTATTTTTGCACGTGGAGACTTAAAACCACTCGCTCTTGCCCGGCGTGGCGGCAACGCTTCGATTCGCGTTGATGCGCACAGTCGTGTAGGCAGTGGTCTGCGAGAGCACATCGATGACGCCGATGGATAGTGTGTTGCGCCCGCGCTCGAGCACCAGCGACACGCCGCACGCTCCGGTCCCGCACTCGGCATGATGCACTTCGGAGATCTCCCCTTTCGTGTTCGCGACCGCAAACGCCAGGGTCACCGGCCCCTCTGCACCCGATACGCGAAGCGTCAGCGGCACGGTGCACGTCTGCGATTCGCATCGCGTGATCTCCCCCGCCACGACCGTCAGCGGCAACTCCGATTTGCGCATCGGCACATCGGTCAGCAAATTCAGGAGCACGTGATTGTCGAGCTCTGCGCTGAGGGAGCGAAACTTCAAAACGCGCGGCGGACACGCGCCAAAGGCCTCGGTCACCGGCGAAGGTGGCGGGGTGCGCGGGGCGAAACTCGCGATCGCTATCAGCGATGCGATCAGGCTCCCAACCATTTTGTTGCTCCGTAAGCGTACACCAAATGTAGAGAGCCGACTCTCAGTCGGCTCCAAAAATGCGCCGGCTAAGAGCCGGCGCTACGTCTGGCCTTCAGATCCTCCAGCAACTGATTGATTCTCTCGTCGCGCTCCATCAAGTCGAATCGCTCGTCGACGGTCTCCGCAGCGAGCTCCGCCGTTGCGGCGCTCATCGCTTCACCGTGATGCACTTTGCGGCGCATCCTATCGAACGTCGCCGAGTGCTGATCCGATCGGATGGCCATCCCGGCCTCGGCAGCCTTACGCACAGCGCGGGAGCGGCGATGCTCTGCGATCAGCAGATCGCACTTCGCGCGTGCCTCGGTCAATTTGTCCTCCAGCTTGCGATACGCACCGCGAAGTGACTCGACCTGCGTTTTCTGATCGACTAACTGCTCATCGAGCGCGTGCGTAATCTGCCGGCAACTGTCGGCGCGTTCGAGTGCGGCGCGCGCGAGGGCGTCGTCGCTTTTGTCGACTGCGAGCTCCGCTTTGCGCATCCACTCGCTGATCTTGGCCTCGTTTTCCTTCTGTTTCTTGGTCAGAAGATGCTCATCGGCGATCGCGATCGCTACCTGCGTCTTTACCTGAATGAGCTGGTTCTCCATGTCCAGAATCACCTGCTTGAGCATCTTCTCCGGATCTTCGGCCTTGTCGAT
>QHVY01000217.1 GCA_003223695.1 Acidobacteriota bacterium | reverse complement strand
GGAAGTGAATCGAAAAGCAGAAGGACGGCCGTCAATCAAGCCAGGCGTGAACTTCCATTGCCTCAGCGCGTCCATGGTTACCTGCACCAGCCGCGGGTCTCCCTTGTACGCGCACACGTCACTCACCGACCCCTGTTCATCGATGACCGCTTCGACGATCACCATCGCATCGATTGGTTCACGCGCGGCACGCACCCATTCAGGAAACACTGGCTCGACCTTCGACACGACCTTCGGCGACGTCATGCGCTGGTCGCGCGGATCGACCTGAGGGATTTCGGGATGGCACTCGGCCTGGGTAACGTAATGGATTGTCGTGGAGGACGGTGACGTTGGCGAGCTCGGCGCGGTCGCGCACGAGGTGAATAGAAGCGCGATGGCCGCCAACGACAACTTCACGGGACATGCTTTCGTAATACTCAAGAGCCCGGTGCAAATCCTGCTCCATGGCCCGCGTGTCACAGCAGGACCCGCTGGAAGTAGTCGATGGTCCGTTTGAGGCCGACTTCCAGCGGGACCTTCGGCTCCCACCCGAGGAGCTTCTTCGCTTTGGTGATGTCCGGACGCCGGATCTTTGGATCGTCCTCAGGCAGCGACCGAAATTCGATCGGCGCTTTGGTGCCCGTCAGCCGCTTGATCTCCTGCGCAAACTGCAGCACGGTCATCTCATTGGGATTGCCGATGTTCACCGGCAAGGTTTCATTCGACATCAGCAGCCGGTAAATTCCTTCGACCAGATCGGAAACGTAGCAGAATGAGCGCGTCTGCGATCCATCTCCGAACACCGTCATCGGCTCGTCGCGCAGCGCCTGCGAGATGAACGCCGGCACGACGCGGCCGTCGTTGATGCGCATGCGCTCGCCGTACGTGTTGAAGATCCGCACGATGCGCGTGTCCACCCCATGAAATCGGTGATACGCCATCGTCATCGCTTCGGCGAAGCGTTTGGCTTCGTCGTATACGCCGCGCGGCCCTACCGGGTTGACGTTGCCCCAGTAGTCCTCCTTCTGTGGATGCACAAGCGGATCGCCGTAGACCTCTGACGTCGACGCGAGGAGGTACCGCGCTTTTTTGTCTTTGGCCACGCCGAGCGTTTTATGTGTGCCAAGCGAACCGACTTTAAGCGTCTGGATCGGCTTTTCCAGATAGTCGATCGGGCTCGCCGGCGACGCGAAATGCAGCACGTAATCGAGCGAACCCTCGCAGTGGATGTAATTGGTTACGTCGTATTTGACGAACGTGAAACCGTTGCGACCGATCAGATGCCGAATGTTCGCCGGGCTTCCGGTGATCAGATTGTCCATGCAGATCACCTCGTTCCCACGATCGAGGAAGAGCTCGCAGAGGTGTGATCCGAGGAATCCCGCACCGCCCGTGATCAGCGCGCGCGCCATCAGGCGCGTTCCCTGCGGCCGACCGACACGTACGTGAAGCCCTCGCTCTTCATGCGTTGCGGATCGTAGACGTTACGCAGATCGACGATCACCGGCTGCTTCAGCAGTCCGCGAATGCGCTCCAGCTTCAGCGCGCGAAACTCGTTCCATTCCGTCGCGATCACGAGTGCGTCAGCACCGTCGGCGGTCTCGTATGCGTCACGGCAGAACGTCACGTTCTTGAAGATCTTTTTGGCGTTTTCAACCGCTTGCGGATCGTAAGCACGAATCGTAGCGCCCTGCTGTTGAAGGCCGTTGATGAGAGGGATTGCCGGCGAGTCGCGTATGTCGTCAGTCTCCGGCTTGAAGGCGAGGCCGAGGACGGCGATTGTTTTGCTCTGGACATTTCCGCAAAGTGCCTTCACGACCTTCCCAACCATCCGCTGTTTGATGTTGTCGTTCACGCGCAGCACGGCTTCGATGATCTGAAACTCGTATCCGTAGCGGCGGGCAATCTCGGCCACCGCCGAGGTGTCTTTCGGAAAACAGGAACCGCCGAAGCCGGGGCCAGCCTGCAGAAACTTCGGTCCGATTCGTGAGTCGAGGCCGACTGAACGAGATCTTCGTCGCGAGAAAACCGTTCGACGCGTACTTGATCAGCTCCGCCGATTCCACGTTCGTGACGACAAACGGAATCTCGAGCGAATGCAGCGGAGCGTAGATCTCCTTCATCAGGGCGATCGATTCCTTGTCCGAGGCACCGATCACCACGCGATCAGGCTTCATGAAGTCGTCGATCGCCGACCCCTCGCGAAGAAATTCTGGATTGGAAGCAACCGAAGCTCGGAAGCCGTTTCCCGCTTCGCCCAGAATGCTCTCGATCATTCGCCCGGTACCGATCGGAACGGTCGACTTGGTGATCACCAATTTGGGACCGTTCATGTGCTGGGCAATCGTGCGCGCTACCTCTTCGACGTAACGCAGGTCCGCTGATCCATCCGGCTTCGGCGGTGTGCCAACGGCAATGAAAATCGCTCGGCTGGAACGGATCGCCTCGCGCAGATCGGTGCTGAATTGCAGGCGCCCTTCGCTGACGTTGCGGCTGACGATTGTGTCGAGGCCCGGCTCGTAGATTGGGATCAGGCCCTGTTTGAGGGCGCTGATTTTTTTCTCATCGATGTCGACACAGATGACATCGTTGCCGAAGTCAGCCAGTCCGGCTCCGGTAACGAGGCCGACATAGCCCGTGCCGATCACTGCAATGTCCAAGTGAGGAGCCTCCGGAAGGTTTGAGTGCGCGCAGCCAGGCCGCGCCGAGAAATGCTACCACGTAGCGCCGGCTCTCCAGCCGGCGTGCGCCGCCTGAGAGGCGGCGCTACGTTACGGTTTGGGCGGCGGAGCGGTGGTCGTCACCTGCGATGCCCCGTCTTTCGCCACCGTGGCTGCTGGGATGGGCGGCGGCGCCTGCTGCATTGTCTGCGTTGTCTTAACGCGCGTCTCAATGCCCTTCTCCTGCCGATTGCGAATCAGCCAGCGCAGGAGCTTCGATTCGTTGATGCCGATGAGAATGTCGTTGATCGACTCATACACCGACGGATCGTTGATCAGTTTTCCCGCGGTTCCGTTGCCGCTGTTCAGTTTTGTGACTGATTCGTTGAGCTGGTGCACGAGCTGCGTGAACTCATTCAGCGCCTGATCGCCGTATTGCTTGTCATTGATCAAACGCGGAACGAGCCCTTGTCCGCTTTGCATCGTTGTACTGAATGCGGCGAGGTTTGCGGACGTGATCCGGAGATTGTCGATCAGGTCATAGACCTTCTTTTTTCCTTCCGGATCGTTGAGCATCGCCGGAAGCGCGCCCTGCCCGCTTTCGAAACCGTGCTGAACGTTCGCCGCAACGGCCTGCAGCGACGCGGCGATCTGGCGAACCGACTCGGTGAGCGATTCGCCGTATTTGTCGTCGTAAACGAGCTTGCCGAGGACGCCCTTGCCGCTCTCGACATGCGACAGGATCGAATTCGTCTTGTTCAGCGTCGCCAGAAGCGTGTCGGTGATGCGCTGCTTCGTTTCCGGCTGCCGCGTGAGCTCGCCGAGGAGACCTTCGCCGCGGTCGACACGCGAGAGGATGTTTTTCAGCGCGTAGGAGATCTGTACGAAGTTGTCGACAAGGTCCTCACCCGATGAGATGAGTTGGTCGACGTTCGTCTGCCGCGCCGGCGGAATCAGCGATCCAGGCTCGAGCGGATCGAAGCGCGGACTGCCCGGGCTGATGTCGACGTAGCTGTCGCCAGAGAGAAGTCCGAGCTTTTTCATGCGCGCGCGTGAGTCACCACGAATGCGCTCCGCATATTTGCGATCGACCAGCAGGCTGATATCGACGTCTTTTTGTTTCGGATCGCGCGGGAGGTAGATGTCGTGAACGATGCCCACCGTCACCCCCGCAATCTTCACCGGATTCCCCTCGGCCAGCCCGGAAACGTCTGTGAAGCGGACCTTGTACTCGTTCTTGCGCGAGAAGATTTTCTGTTCCGAGCCGATGAAGAAGAGAAACACCATCAGCACGATGGCGGCAGAGGTCATCAGCGCGCCAACGCGAATCGTTTTCTCTTTCTGTTTGACGGCCATGTGTTAGTTACGAACCCGCCTGTCGGCTACGACATTTCAGTGCCCGGTGCCCAGTGCCCAGGGATTTGGATTCTGGGCACCGGGTACTAGGCACTGGGCACTTGGGTAGGTTGGGCGGCGGTCACCATACTCGCTTTAAGAAAATCGCGCAGTCCAGGGTGATCCGCGTCGCGAGCGGCCTCAGTCGTGCCGACCCACTCGAATGTGCCGTGATTGAGAAAGGCAACGCGATCACCGACCGAGAACGCCGATTGAATATCGTGAGTGACGACGACCGAGGTCACGTTCAGCTTCGACTGCAGATCGATGATGAGCTCGTTGATTTTCTGTGCCGTGATCGGATCGAGTCCCGTGGTCGGCTCATCGTACAGAATCATCTTCGGATCGAGCACGATGGAGCGCGCCAGTCCGACTCGCTTGCGCATTCCGCCCGAGAGACTCACCGGCATCAGTTGCTCGGCCCGAGGCAAATTCACGAGCTCGAGTTTCTCGCGCACCGCTCGGCTAATCTCGTTCTCGCTCATCTCAGTGTGCTCACGAAGCGGAAAGGCGATGTTCTCGAACACGGTCATCGAGTCGAATAGCGCTCCGCTTTGGAAGAGCATGCCGAACTTCTTTCGAACGCGGTAAAGTTCCTCCTCCGGCAGATCGGTGATGTTTTCTTCCTCGACGATGACACGCCCCCCATCCGGCGATTCCAATCCGAGCATGTGACGCAGCGTCACCGATTTTCCCGAACCGGAGCCCCCGAGGATCACCATGACCTCGCCGCGGAAAACCTGGAGGTTGGCACCTCGAAGCACCTGCTGCGGCCCGTAGGCTTTGGAGACGTCCTCGAATTCGACAAACGGCTCGCGCGTCACTCGCCGCCGCTCTGGCGTCTGGCGAGGTTCTACTCGGCGCTCTGTGGAAGAGATGTCAGTCATCAGAACGCCAACAGGAACAGCTTGGTCAGGAAAAAGTCCATGATCAAAACGGTGATCGCGGCCATCACGACGGTCTGGGTCGTCGAGCGGCCGACGCCGTCGGCGCCGCCGGTCGTTCGCAGGCCGTTGAAGCATGCGATCAGGCCGACTGCGAATCCGAAGAAGAATGTCTTTCCGATGCCGGATGCGAGGTCGTTGTACTTCACAGTGTCGATCACGCTGCGCATGTACCAGTTGGCCGTGAGATGCAAATTGGCGACGGCGATGATCAGGCCGCCCGCGATGCCGACAAAATTCGAAACGATTGTCAGCACCGGGAACATGACGGTTGTCGCCAGCACCTTCGGCACGACGAGCTTTCGGACGGGACTCGTCGCCAGAGCGCGCAACGCGTCGATCTGCTCGGTCACTTTCATCGTCCCGATTTCCGCAGTGATGCCCGCTCCCACCCGCCCGCCCACCATAAGCGACATCATCACGGGAGCAAGCTCGCGGACGAGCGACAACGATACGACCTTGCCGATGAACAGCTTCACGCCGAATTGTTCGAGCGAGTACGCTGTCTGCAGCGCGAGCACCATGCCGATGAATAGCGACGTGATCGCCACGATCGACAGCGAGCGCACGCCGATCTGTTCGAACTGCGCGATGATGAGCTGCGACTCCAGCGGGCCGCGAATCGCGTCGCGAATCGTCTGCACGCCTAGTTCGCTGATGCCGCCGATATAGAGGAGAGCACGGCTGAGTCGATTGCGTGCGCGATCGAAGACGTTTCCTACGTCCAGGGATGGCAGAGATTCAGTTATCGAGCTCAATGTCCATCACCGAAAATGGCGCGCAGCAGCCGTCTGATTCCCCGATCGCGTTCGCGCTTCTGCTGTCCCGCCTGGTTCTGCTGCGTTTGATCCGGAGCGATCGGCGGTCCCTCGGTCTGCATCGGCTCCTGTGGCTGCCAGAACGGGCTCGGCTCGCCACCCGGCGAATGCAGCGGACAAAACTGCGCCGGCTCTGTGCCCGCGACAAAGATCTCGCGCTTGACCTGCGGACAGTACGGCGTCGACAGCATTCCTGATTCGGGATCGATCGCCCGGCCGATCACGTCGTCGGGTTTTTTCCAGTCGACGTCGGCCACCAAACCGTCGATTCGGTTCATGTGCGAGGTCCAGATCGGGATACAAGCGTCGCTGCCGGTGAGACGGACGCTGTGCCCATCATCGAAGCCCACCCAGACAAGCGTCAGGATTCGCGGCGAGTATCCGATGAACCATGCGTCGCGATAATTGCTCGTCGTTCCCGACTTACCGGCGAAGGCACGCTCGAATCCCAGCGAGCGGGCGCGGGCGCCGGTACCGTAGTTGAACACGTCCTTGAGCATATCGTTCATCACGTAGCACACGCTCGCAGGCGCGACGCGCTTCATTTTCACTTCACGGCTTTCCAGCAGCTTGCCTTCGCGCGTGGAGACGGCGAGGATCGAAATCGGCTCCGCTTTCACGCCGAGATTCGCGAATGCGGAGTATGCATACGCGATCTCCAGCGGCGTCACTTCGAAGGAGCCGAGGGAAACGGAGGGATAGGGCTCGAGCCGGCTTTCAATGCCTATGGTCGATGCTTCTTTGATCACGTTCGGCACCCCAGCATCGATCGCCGCACGCACGGCGGGGATGTTGTACGAATGCGCGAGCGCATCGCGCACACTGACGCGCCCGTGAAAGCGCAGATCGTAATTCTGAGGCTGCCACACTGCGTTTCCAGTACGAACCGAAATCGGCGAATCGTCGAGAACCGTTGCCGCGGTTAGTGCCTGCTGTCCCCGCTCCGGATCCATCGCGGTGACGTACACGAAAGGCTTGAACAGCGATCCCGGCTGGCGGCGGGCCTGAATCGCGCGATTGAACTGCGTCTTCGAATAGTTTCTGCCGCCGACGAGCGCTTTCACATAGCCGGTGCCCGGCTGAATCGTGAGAATGACTCCTTCGAGCGCGGTCGGCGACTTTCGCAGATACGGATATCGGCGATTGAGATCGGCGATGCCGCTGTCGAGCGACTGCTCGGCCGATCGCTGCATGATCGTATCCAGCGTCGTAAAGATCCGAAGCCCCTCCGTCTTGAGCTGCGTCTCCGGATACGTTTCGCGGAGTTGCTTCAGGACGAGATCGACGAAGAACGGCGCGCTGCGCGATGTCTTCGGAAAGCGCGAAGTGGTCAGCGGCGATGCGATCGCGGCCTCGTACTCCTGCTGCGTGACCTTGTCCTGATCGAGCATCAGCTTCAGGACCAGATCGCGCCGCGGTTTTGCCCGTTCCGGGTACTTCAGCGGCGACAGCACATTCGGCGACCGGATCATCCCGGCGAGCGTCGCCGCTTCGGGCAGCGACAAGTACGTGACGTGACGTCCGAAATAGACCTGCGAGGCCTGCTCGACGCCGATGATCTGCACTGCTCCGTTTTGCCCAAGGTAGATCTCGTTGAGGTAAGCCTCGAGGATTTCGCTCTTGCTGTAGCGGGCCTCCAGCAGAAGGGCCATCAGCGCTTCCGTCGCTTTTCGCCGCCACGTTCGCTCTGGATTCAGGAAAAGATTTTTGACGAGCTGCTGCGTCAGGGTCGAGCCGCCGTGCGTCCACGATTTCGATCGCAAGTCGGTGATCAGCGCGCCGATCGTGCCGCGAACTGAGATTCCTTCGTGGTGATAAAAGTTTTTATCTTCTGTGGCGATGATCGCGTCGACGACGGATTTCGGCACTGAGGCGAGCTTCACCGGCAGCCGGTCCTCCATCTCGTTGTTGTAGATGGACGTGATCAGCTCCGGCTCGATGCGAATGCCGCGCAGCGATGCGCGATCCTCGAGTCGCTTGACCGAGCGTACTTCGGAGCCGTCGAATTCGATGAGCACCGGCAGGGCGCGAAATTCAATGTCCGGGTACTCGAAATTCTGCAGGTAGATCTCGAGATTGCGGTCGGTGTATCGGTACTCACCGGGATTTGCGACGCGCGATCGCGTCTCGTGGTAACCCACGTGGTTGAGCTTCGGCTCGAGAAGCGCGCGCGGATAGGTCATGCCCGGCACGATCGGAGTGGCGTCCGAGTAGATGCGGCTCGGGAGATCCCAGCGCCGGCTGGAATCGAATTTCTTCGTGATGACGACGTACGTGTAGCCGACGAATCCGATGAGCGCGACGAACGCGACCATCACCAGAAAGGCAATGCCCGCTGAGTGCCGCCACAGAAAATCTTTGATGCGGGAGCGTTTGGGCATCCGAGCTCAGACTACCAAACCGCTCAAGGCGGCCAAGAATGCCCCGGAGATCCGTCGCGGCTCGCTGATGCTCGCCGCTTCAGGATGATGGCCGCTACGGCGGCCGTCACATCGACGACATCGAGTTCAGGAACTCGCTGTTCGTCCGAGTCTTCTCCAGCTTCTCGACCAGCAGCTCCATCGACTCCACGGTCGACAGCGGCGAGAAGACTTTGCGGAGCACCCAGATGCGATTCAGCTCGTTGCGCTCGAGCAGCAGCTCTTCTTTGCGCGTGCCCGACTTGTTGATGTCGATGGCCGGGAAGACGCGCTTGTCGGAAAGCTTGCGGTCGAGGTGCACTTCCATGTTGCCCGTGCCTTTGAACTCTTCGAAGATCACGTCGTCCATGCGCGAGCCCGTGTCGATCAACGCTGTGGCGATGATCGTCAGCGATCCGCCCTCTTCGACGTTACGCGCGGAGCCGAAAAAGCGCTTCGGACGCTGCAGCGCATTGGAATCAACGCCGCCCGACAGCACCTTGCCCGACGGCGGCACGACGGTGTTGTAGGCGCGCGCGAGACGCGTGATCGAATCGAGGAGGATGACCACATCGCGCTTGTGCTCGACGAGGCGTTTCGCCTTCTCGATGACCATCTCGGCAACCTGCACGTGACGCGATGCCGGTTCGTCAAAAGTCGACGAAATGACTTCGCCTTTGACCGAGCGCTGCATGTCCGTGACTTCTTCCGGCCGCTCGTCGATTAGCAGCACGATCAACGTGACCTCGGGATGGTTGTTGGTGACCGAATTCGCGATCGCCTGCAGAACCATCGTCTTGCCGGTACGCGGCGCCGCGACGATGAGTCCTCGCTGCCCCTTGCCAACCGGCGCGATCAGATCGAGAACGCGCGAAGTCATGTAGGTCGGCACTTCGAGCTTGATGCGCTTGTCGGGATAGAGCGGCGTGAGGTTGTCGAAAAGGATCTTCTCCCGCGCGACGTCGGGATGCTCGAAATTGACCGCCTCGACTTTGATCAGCGCGAAATAACGTTCGCCTTCTTTCGGCGGCCGAACCTGACCGGAGACCGTGTCGCCGGTGTGCAGGTCGAAGCGCCGGATTTGTGAAGGAGAAACATATATATCATCTGGTCCTGGTAAATAGTTATATTCTGGAGCGCGGAGGAATCCGAACCCGTCCGGCAGGCACTCCAGCACCCCCTCGGAGAAAATCAAACCGCTTTTCTCGGTCTGCGCCTGAAGAATCGAGAAGATCAGATCCTGCTTGCGCATGCCGGTCGCGTTTTCGATGCCGAGGTCTTTGGCGAGTTTGGAGAGATCGGGGAGCTTCATCTCCTTCAGCACGCGGATGTCGATCGTCTCGGCAGCCTGTGTCTGCTCCGGACGACGAATCTGCGGACGCGGCGGCTCGATCGGCCGCGCCTCAACCGGCGGCGCCTCGGCGACGGCTGCCGCAGCCTGCTCTCCGTTTCCATTCGGCGTCGCTTCGACTACTGCGACTTCTTCGGCGGCCGCAGGTTTTTCTTTCGGCTTCCGAGACCGCTTGGGCTTCTCCGCTTTTTCTTCCGGAGGAGTCTCAACCGCTGCTGCTGTCGCTTCGTTTTCGAATTCAGTTTCGCTCATGATCAAACCTCATCAGAGACGCGACGCGATCTCGCGCCTCACGTCTTCGATACCTTTCTTCGTGACTACGGAGCAGGGAATCATCGCTTTCGAGTCGATGCCAAGCTCCTTGGCAATTTCTGTTTTCTGTTTGTTGAGTTGATTGCTCGACAGTTTGTCGGATTTGGTGAGGATGACTCGCTCGTCGATGCCGGCGTCATTCGTCCAGGAATGCATCTGCTTGTCGTGATCGCCCGGTGAGCGGCGGGCATCCAGCAGCAGAAACATCAGCCGAAGCGCGTCGGCATTCTCGAGATAAGTATTGATCAACGCGCGCCACGACGCGCTCATCGACTTCGGCACTTTTGCATAGCCGTAACCGGGCAGGTCGACGATGTGAAACTGTTCGTTCACGAGATAAAAATGAATGGCTTGTGTCTTTCCGGGTGTCTGACTCACTCTGGCAATCGCTTTTCGCTTCAGGACGGCGTTGATCAGGCTCGACTTCCCGACGTTCGAGCGGCCCACCACTGCGAACTGGGGCCGCCTGTCGGCTGGAAAATCAGCGGGACTGTACGCCGCCCGGTAAAACTCGACTGTTCGGATTTCCAATTGATTTCATGCTTCGAACAGAAGCAGAGGTGCTACTGAAGATACCGTGCAGGTGTTGAACTATTCTGCTGATATTTCGGAGCTTGTCAAATCTGACGCCGTTAATGCGTCACAGGCGGTTCGTCGCCAATGACCTTCTCTGGTTCGGGAAGCTTCGCTTTGGCGGCCAATGGAACAATCGTGCCATCGAGCGCCACGCTCACCACTTCGTCCATCGATTCAACGAGATGGAACTCCATCTTTTCGCGGACATCAGCGGGGATGTCTTCGAGATCGCGCTCGTTTTCGGCAGGCAGAATGATTCTGGTGATGCCGGCGCGCGTCGCCGCGAGGATCTTGTCCTTCACGCCGCCGACGGGCAGAACCTTGCCGCGCAGCGTGATCTCGCCGGTCATGGCGATGTCGCGGTTCACGGGAATCTTCGTGACGGCCGAGAGAAGCGCCGTGGCCATGGTGATGCCGGCTGACGGGCCATCTTTCGGGATTGCTCCCTCCGGAACGTGAATGTGGATGTCGAGCGATGAGTGGAAGTCGGGATCAAGCCCAAACAGCTCCGCGCGCGAACGAACATACGACAGCGCGGCGCGCGCCGATTCCTGCATCACGTCGCCGAGCTTTCCGGTGAGCGTCAGGTTTCCTTTGCCCCGCGACAGCGCGACTTCGGTCGAGAGAATCTCGCCGCCAACTTCGGTCCAGGCGAGTCCAGTCGCCAATCCAACTTCGCTCTTGTCGTGAATCTGCTGCGACCTGAATTTGGGTTTGCCGAGGAGGTCACGGACTTTCGGGCGATCGACGCGGGCCTCGAATGCGGCCCCAGTCTGCTTTACCACCTGCCGTGCAATCTTGCGCAAACATGAGCCAATCTCGCGCTCGAGATTGCGGACGCCTGCTTCGCGCGTGTACGAGTCGATGAGCTCTTCGAGCGAGCTGTCGTCGAATGTGATCTTCGCGTCTTCAAGACCTTGCTCCGTGAGCTGCTTCGGAACGAGGAACTGCCGGCCGATCGCCAGCTTCTCCAGGTGCGTGTAGCCGGAGAGCGAGATGATCTCCATCCGATCCTTCAGCGGAGCTGGGATCGTATGCGTCACATTCGCTGTGGCGATGAACATCACCTTCGACAAGTCGTACTCGACGTCGAGATAATGATCGGTGAACGTATTGTTCTGTTCGGGATCCAGCACTTCCAGCAACGCCGCTGACGGATCCCCTCGGAAATCCATGGACATCTTGTCGACTTCGTCGAGCAGGAACACGGGATTGACCGTTCCCGCCTTCTTCATGCGCTGAATGATCTGCCCGGGGAAGGCGCCGATGTACGTCCGGCGATGGCCTCGAATCTCAGCCTCATCGCGAACGCCGCCAAGCGACAGCCGCACGAAACGGCGGCCGGTGGCGCGAGCGATCGACTTCGCCAGCGACGTCTTGCCGACGCCCGGAGGTCCGACGAAGCAGAGAATCGTTCCTTTCGGTCCCTTCACCAACTGACGGACAGCGAGGAACTCGAGAATGCGCTCTTTGATTTTTTCCAGGCCGTAGTGGTCCTCGTTGAGGATTTTCTCGGCCGCGTCGATGTCTTTGATTTCCTTCGAGGTCTTCTTCCAAGGCACGGAAACGAGCCACTCGATGTAATTGCGCGAGACGGTCGCTTCTGCGGAGACTCCCGGCATCGCTTCCAGGCGCTTGAGCTCCTGGATCGCCTTCTCCTTCGTGTCCTTTGGCATTCCGGCTTCCTCGATCTTCTGCCGGAGCTCTTCGATCTCATCCGAGCGATCGTCCTTGCGGCCGAGCTCGTGGTGGATCGCCTTGATCTTCTCGTTGAGGTAGTACTCACTTTGGAGTTGATGCGCTTGTCGATGTTGATCTTCTCGATCTCGATCTCCAGAAAGTCCTGAATCTTCTGCAGCCGCTCGTACGGCGAGATCGTCTCCAGGAGCTGCTGCTTTTCCTGCGTGGTGATGAGGATGTGCGACGCGAGCGTGTCGGCGAAGCGATCGGGATCGTCGAGCTTGAGCGTCGACATCACGCCTTCGAACGCGAGGTGATGCGACATCTTCGCGTACTGCTCGAAGATCTCCACGAGCTTCTGCATGTACTGCGAGACTTCCGGCGTGAGCGCGAGCTTGCTATCGATCTCGCGAACGATCACGTTGACGTATCCGCTGCCCTCTTCCCAGCCGGTGATTTCGGCGCGCGAGAGGCCCTCGACCATCACCTTGACGTTCTGGTTGGGAAGCTTCAGATTCTGAACGACCGTGGCCATGACGCCGACGTTGTAAATCTCGGTCATCGTCGGGTCGTCGACCTTCGGGTCGCGTTGCGTGGCCAGGAAAATTCTCTTCTCGTTCGTGGCCAGCGTGGCCTCGAGCGCCTGAATCGACGCCCGGCGCCCCACGACAAAGGGTGCCATCATCGATGGGAACACCACCATATCGCGCAGCGGCACGAGCGGAAGCTTGATCGTTTGTTCGGACATTGGCCCTCTCTCTACCTTTACAACAGCGGCGCATTCCTTAACGCGCCGCGTCTCTGCTCGCTTCCCTACCCCGCCTTCCGGTAGAGGGTGATTGGCTGGCTTCGATTGTCCACGACCTCGCGCGTGATCACGCACTCGCTGATGGAGTCCTGCGACGGGACCATATACATGATCTCGAGCATCAGCTCTTCAATAATGATCTTAAGCCCGCGCGCACCGACGTTGCGCTTGAGGGCTTCTTCGGCGATTCCCTCGAGCGCATCATCGGTGAACTTCAGCGTCACGTTTTCGAAGCCCATGATCGTCTGGTACTGCCGCACCAGCGAGTTCTTCGGTTCCTTGAGTATTTCGATCAGCGCGGCTTTGTCGAGCTCGTTGAGCGTCGCCACGACAGGCAGGCGGCCGACGAACTCAGGAATCAGACCGAACTTGATGAGATCCTCGGGGTGTACCTGCGCGAGCAACTCTCCCGTGCGCTTGTCGCGCTTGGAGGCGATCTTCGCGCCGAAGCCCATTGACGTTGCGGAGAGCCGCCGCTCGATCACGTTCTCGAGTCCAACGAACGCTCCGCCGCAGATGAAGAGAATATTCGTGGTGTCGATCTGAATGAACTCCTGATGCGGATGCTTCCGCCCGCCCTGCGGAGGAACATTCGCGACGGTGCCCTCGAGAATTTTCAGCAGCGCCTGCTGCACGCCCTCGCCCGAGACATCGCGCGTGATTGACGGGTTGTCGCCCTTGCGGCAGATCTTGTCGACCTCGTCGATGTAGACGATGCCGCGCTGGGTCTTCTCTTTGTCATTGCCGGCGGCCTGATACAACTTCAGAATGATGTTCTCAACGTCTTCACCGACGTAGCCGGCCTCGGTGAGCGTCGTCGCGTCGACGATCGTGAACGGGACCGACAGCATGCGCGCCAGCGTCTGCGCCAGCAGCGTCTTGCCGGTGCCGGTCGGACCGATCAGAAGAATGTTCGACTTCTGCAGCTCGACATCCTGCCGCGAATTGCGCTGGTGGTAATCGATCCGCTTGTAATGGTTGTAGACGGCGACGGCGAGCTTCTTCTTCGCGCGCTCCTGTCCGATCACGTAGAGATCGAGGAATTCCTTGATTTCCTTCGGCTTCGGCAGTGCGCCGGACCCTTCCAGCGTACCCGGCTCATCCTTCCGATCTTCGGCGATGATGTCCAGGCAGATATCGACGCATTCGTCACAGATGTAGACCGTCGGTCCGGCGATCAACTTCTTGACGTCACGCTGCGATTTGTTGCAGAAGCTACAACGCAGTACGTCGCCGCTGTTCCCCTTCTTCGACATTTGCGCCTGGATCCTTTTTTTGCGGTGTCTAGATTCTTCTACGCACCTTCAACACTGTCAAGAACGCCGGTTACTCCCGTTTCACCATGACTTGATCAACAAGTCCATATTCCACAGCTTCATGCGCCTGCAGTAATCGCGATCGGTGTCGCGCTCGATCTTGTCCACGTTCTGGCCGGTGTGCTTCGCGAGGATCTCGTTCATGCGGTGACGCATGCGCATGATGTCCTTGGCGTGAATGTCGATCTCCGTCGCCTGACCGCTGAGGCCTCCGCCCATGATGAGCGGCTGATGAATGACCACGCGCGAATTTGGGAGCGCAAAACGTTTCCCTTTCGTTCCTGCCGCGAGCAGCACCGCGGCCATCGATGCCGCCTGTCCAACGCAAAGCGTCTGAATGTTCGGTTTCACGTACTGCATTGTGTCGTAAATCGCCAGACCCGCGGTGATCGATCCGCCGGGCGAGTTGATGTACAGCGAGATGTCTTTCTCCGGATTCTCCGCTTCGAGAAAGAGAAGCTGCGCGATGATCAGATTGGAAACGGTGTCGTCGATGGGTTGGCCGAGGAAAATGACGTTGTCTTTGAGCAGACGGGAGTAGATGTCGTAGGCGCGCTCGCCTCGGCTCGTCTGCTCCACAACCATGGGGATGAGAACCATTGCGTTCGCTCCAACGCTGAGTGTAGAAGGTTATTCCTCCGAGTGACCTAGCCGTTTGGATAGGGTTGGCCGTTGGCTGTACACCGTTGGCCGTGATGTTTTCGGCGAACGGCGAACGGCGAACGTTCAGCGCGCCTTCGCTTCTTTCAACACGAACTCGAGCGCCTTTTCCTGCGCGAGCGATGCGCGCAGTGCTTCGTAACCGCCGTCGTGCACGAGGCGATGCTTGACTTCGGCGAAGTCCCGTCCGCTTTCGTTCGCCGCGCGGCGAATCTCGGCGTCGACTTCCACGTCGCTCACCACGACATTCTCGCGCTTGGCGATCGCTTCGAGAATCAATCCGCGCTTGACGCGCTTCACCGCTTCGGGCCGAAAGTCTTCGCTGATCTTGTTCCAGTCGAGATCCGCCTTTTCGATGTCGATCCCCTGCGACGCGAGAAAGCGCGCGTAGTTCTGCAGCGATTTTCCGAGCTCCTCTTCAACCAGGGCATCGGGCACGTCGAAATCATGGATGCCCAGCAGGTGCTCGCCGATCTGATTTTTCTTCACGCGCAGCGCCTCGAACTCGCGATGCTTGCGGATATCGGCGGCGATCGTGTCGCGCATCTGTTGAACGCTGTCCCATCCGCCAACGCTCTTGGCGAAATCGTCGGTGACCTCAGGCTTCTCCTGAACGCGAATCTCTTTCAGCGTGACGTCATAGTGAATGGTCTTGCCGCGAAACTTCTCGTTGTTCGCGTCGTCGCCGTAATTTTTGTCGAATGATCCCGCCTCGCCCGGCTTTTTGCCGCGCAACGCCTCGTGCAGCTCCGGCAGCGGCGTTTCTTCACCGACTCGGAAGTGACCGGAACGAGTCTCCGGCTCGACACCCTCGCCGGACGTGCTGATCTCGACCATCGCAAAGTCGCCGTCCTCGAGTCCCCGCTCCGCTTCGACTCGATACGAGCTCGCCTGATCGCGCAGGCGCTCGATCATGCTATCGACGTCGCTGTCATTCACTTCGATTTTCGGCTCGTCGATTTCAATGCCGCGATACTCCCGCAGCTCGATGTGCGGCTTCACTTCGAATTCGGCCTTGTATTTGACCGGCGCGCCTTCGATGTACGGATCGATGTGCTGGAGTTGCGGATCGCCGACCGGCTCAACACCCTTGTCCGCGATCGCGTCGCGGAAGCTTCGCGGCAAGAGCCGGCTCATCACCTCGTCCTGAATCTCTTTGGCGAAGCGCGTGCGCACGATGTTGGTCGGCACTTTGCCGGGGCGGAAACCTGGCAGCTTGGTGTGACGGCTGAATTCATTGGTCACGCGTTTGGCCTCGTTGGAGATGAGATCGGCGGGGATCTCCACCTCGACGGATTTTTTTACGGAGGACAAATCTTCGTAATTCAAAAGCATAGAAATTTCAAACTTCGAATTTCAAATTAGAAATGAAAAATTAAACCCAAGTCATCGACTGCAAGGCTCATTCTCAATTTTTCATTTGCAATTCGAAATTCTTCATTTCGGTGTTGGTGCGAAAGGGGGGACTCGAACCCCCACGGCTTTGGGCCACTGGATCCTAAGTCCAGCGCGTCTGCCAATTCCGCCACTTTCGCGCTGGTGCCCCCACCAGGACTCGAACCTGGAACCAACAGATTAAGAGTCTGCTGCTCTACCAATTGAGCTATGGAGGCGCCGGGAAGCTATTAACTCCTGTAGGCGGGCGCGGATTCCAGCAACATTCTCTTGGCACGCCGGATGTAGTCGCCTCCCGAAAAAAGCGTAATCAGGAGCGCGATGCGAAACATCACGTCAGCCAGCAGGAAGAGCTGCGGAATCGATGCGTTCACGCCGATGACCACGGCCAGAGTCATCGCTTGCAGAACCATCGACGCTTTCCCCGCGACCGACGGAGGGAACCGCTTGACCTGCACCCGCGTGTAAAGCAAGTACGCGAAAGCCATGATCAGAAAATCGCGGATAAAGACGGTGAACGTGAGCCAGCCGGGAATCCGCAATCCGACGTTCGGCGCGAGCGTGTAGTAGAGATAGCCGCAAACCATCATGATTTTGTCGGCGGCAGGGTCGAGGATCGCACCGATGCGCGACCGCTGGTTGAGCTTGCGGGCGATCAATCCGTCGAAGATGTCGGTGACCGCTGCGGTGACAAACAGGACGAACGCGGCAAGAAAGAAGCCGCGGAACGAGGCGAACAGAAAAATCGGGATCAGCAGCAGCCGAAGCAGCGTCAGCGCGTTCGGAATGTTGAGCATTTAAAGTTCGGCGCGGAATTGATCGAGCGCGCTCTTGCGCAGATAAATCGTCTTCCCCTCGGACAAAAGAAGATTCTGCCGCATCAGATCGTGGATCAGCCGCGAGACCGTCTCGCGCGATGTGCCGATCATGTTGGCGATCGACTGATGCGTCGGCCGGGTCACCGCGACGTAGCCGTTCTCGAGCGGTTTGCCGCTCTCCTTGGCCAGATCGAGGAAAAATCGCGCGAGCCGGCCGTACACGTCCATCGTGGCCAGCGATTCGATGCGATTCGAAGCATTGCGCAACCGCTTTGACAGCTCGCCAAGGACTTTGCGCGTGATCGAGAAATTCTCCTGCAGGATCTGCAGAAAATCATTACGATAAATAGTGACAAGTTCGATCGGCTCGGTGGCCACGACGGTCGCCGATCGCGGCGCGTCATCGAGCAGGGCCATCTCGCCGAAAAATTCGCCCGGCCCCAGCATCGAAAGGATGATCTCCTTCCCTTCCGGCGAGATCATGGTCACCTTCACCTGCCCCTCCTTGATCAGGCAGAACACGTCGCCGGTTTCGTCGGCGTGGAAAATGACGTCATCCTTCGCGTAGCGGCGCACCTTGGCCACCGCCGCAATGGAGGCCAGCTCGCGGTCGTCGAGCTCCGCGAAGAGGTCGAATTTCCTAAAAAAAGACGAGTGGAGCAATGTATCCATAATCGTATCATTGCGGCCCTATGAAGACTGGGACTGCCGCCCTTCTCCTCTTCACCGCCACTGCATTCGCCGCCGAGACGCCCGACCTGCAGATGCAGACGCGGATCCGGCAGGAAGAGTTTCGCAACTCCAAGGTGATGGAAATCGCCTCCGGCCTCGTGGACTTCATCGGCGCACGCCTAACCGGCTCGCCGAACATGAAGCGCGCGAATGAGTGGACCCGCGACAAGCTGACCGAATTCGGACTGGCCAACGCCCACCTCGAATCGTGGGGACCTTTCGGTCATGGCTGGAGCTACGACTCCTGTTCGCTCCGACTCGTCTCGCCCGATGTCGCTCAGCTCTGGGCACTCCCGCGTGCGTGGAGCGCGTCGACGAACGGCGCCGTTCGCGGCGTTCCGGTTCATGTGAAGCTGGAAGCGAAAGAGGATCTCGACAAAAACAAAGGCAAGCTCACCGGCAAATTCGTTCTCCTCGGCGATGTGGTCGAGATGAAGCCGCATGACAAAACGCAGTATCAGCGCTACGACGAGAAATCCCTCGCTGATCTCGGCGCGTACGAGATCCCCGGCGCACGACCGCCGCGATTCACGCGAGAGGAAGCGCTAAAGCGCCGCGCGTTTTTCCGTGCGCTGATTCCATTTCTCGCAGAAGAGAAGCCGCTCGCGGTGATCGTTCCGGGCGGCGGCGACTACGGCACCTTTCACGTGCAGAGCGCCGGCGGATATCGCGACGGCGAGGCGTATCCGGTGCCGTCGGTTGTCCTTTCGGACGAGCAGTATGGCCGCCTTGTCCGGCTGCTCGATCAAGGGAAGGAGCCCGAGCTCGAGCTCGACGTTCGCGCGCATGACTTTCCGAACGCGGAGACATCCAACACGGTCGCGGAAATCCCAGGCAGCGACAAGAAAGGAGAGGTGGTGATGCTCGGCGCGCATCTCGACTCATGGCATGCGGGCACCGGCGCAACGGACAATGGTGCAGGCGACATTGTGGCGATGGAGGTCGTGCGCGTTCTGAAAGCGATTGGTATTCAGCCGAAGCGCACCATTCGCATCGCTCTTTGGAGCGGCGAAGAGGAAGGCCTCCTCGGATCGCGCGCGTACGTGTCGCAGCATTTCGCATCGCGGCCTGAGCCGCCGGCCGAGGAACGAGATTTGCCGTCGACACTTCGCCGTAACAGCGGTCCGCTGACGATCAAGCCGGAGCATGCGAAGCTCGCCGCCTATTTCAATCTCGACAACGGCACCGGAAAAGTACGCGGCGTCTATGCGCAGGAGAACGCGGCGGTCGTGCCAATTTTCGAAGCCTGGCTTGATCCGCTCAAAGACCTCGGCGTCACCACGGTCACGATGCGCAATACCGGCGGCACCGACCACCTCTCTTTCGATTCGGTCGGTCTGCCGGGATTCCAGTTCATTCAGGATGAGATCGAATACGGCCAGCGAACGCATCACACGAACTATGACGTCTACGAGCGGCTGCAACGCGAAGATCTGATGCAGGCCGTCGTCGTGATGGCCACGTTCGTGTGGGAGGCGGCGAACCGGCCCGACATGCTGCCGCGCAAACCGCTGTCGAAAGCGGACCTGGAGGGCACGCCGCAACAGCCGCCGCGATGACCGCTGATTGTCATTCCGAGCGTAGCGAGGAACCGGTGTGGGCGGGCGGTGCGAAAATCTTAGTTGTCGTGCCGCCCACCCACACCGGTCCCTCGCTCTCGCTCGGGATGACATCAGCTCCAGAACAGCCGGGCGCGCGTGACCGTCCAGGCGATCCGCAGCGTGTCTTTCAAAGGCTTGTAGTGGCTGGTGGAGATCCCATCGACAAATCCGAGGTCGATGGGGATGGTGAGGACTTTGAAGCCGCGACGGCCGGCGTGAACGATGATTTCGCTTTCCATGTCGAAGCCGTCGGTGTGCAGGCGAATGTTGCGCAGCAAGTTCGCGGAGTAGAGCCGGAATCCGCTCTGTGAATCGGTGATGCGCGTGCCGGATGCCTTTGCAATCGACCACGCCGAGAAGCGATTTGCCATCCGACGTCGCGGGAGCATCTCCCCGAAAAGATGCGAACGTCCGCCGATGATCAGATCGGCATGCGTCTCTTCACGAGCGCGCAGAAATTTCGGAATCTCGCGCGGAAGATGCTGGCCGTCGGCGTCGAGCGTGATCACGATGTCGTATCCACGTTCCAGCGCCCACGCGAAACCGGTCTTCAAGGCCGCGCCCTTGCCGCGGTTGATCGGATGCGTGACCACCTCCGCGCCGGCCGTCATTGCGGCGCCGGCGGTCTCGTCGCGCGAGCCGTCATTAATTGCTACGATATTGTTTACGAATTCTCTACACGATCTAATGACGTCGCCGACAGTCTGCGCAGCGTTGTACGCCGGAACGATGATCAGCGCTTTCTCGCTCATCGCGACAGGACGGCGCAGACGATTCCGCCCCCGGCGGAAAGCGAATTGACGAGGACGTGCCGGAGCTCGCGCGAGGATTGCTCAGTCGTCGGATTGAATCGCATTTCGTCTTCGCCTTCACTGAAGCCGATCGATGCATGCAGCTTCTGATCGCGAATCGCGAGCGCCGCTGCGACGATCTGCAGTGCGCCGCCAGCCGCGTATTCGCCGAAATAGCCTTTGGTCGCGACGACCGCCGGCACGTTGCGGAATAGGGATTGAATCGCGCGGTATTCGAGCCGGTCCGCGCGCACCGTTGAATTTGCCGATGCATAGATCGCATCGATGTCGTCGATGGACAACTCTGCATCGTCGATTGCCGCTCGCATCGCGGCGTCAACGTCATCGACTCCATCGCCCCAGTCAGAAATCGATGCAGAGCGGTCGCGGCCGATGCCGAAGCCGGAGACAAACGCATACCCGCGATCACTCGGCTCCAGAATGAGCGCTGCGCCGCCCTCGCCGATGATCATGCCGTCGCGGCTGCGATCAAAAGGCCGCGAGCAGAATCCCAGTGTGTCAAGCCGGTCGAGAACGGCGAAGACGATTTCACTGACTTCCTCGACTCCGCCGGCAATTGCCGCTGGCGCCGTTCCCTTCGCCACTTGCGACGCCGCATACATGAGTGCGGAGAGCGCTGACGACTCGCGCTGCGTCAGCGTGACATTGAATCCGCGCAGGCCGAATTCGATACCGACATGACTTCCCGGCGCGTTCGCCACCGATTCGGCGAAGAGTTGCGGCGGCGCGAGAGCCGCTCCCTTTTCGACATACTCCTGCATGTAATCGACCGATGTCTGCACGGGGCCGAACGCGGTGCCCATCGCCACGCCCGCGGCGTTTGGAAGTCCGTCGCCGCGATCCATCGTCGCCAGACGCGCTGCGGCGACGCCGAATCGCGACAGTGTGTTCATGCGGCGAAGCTTCATCGGCGAGATGAAGTCCTTCGCGACGAAATCGCGCACCAGTGCTGCGTTGTGCGCGCGCAAACCCGTGGTGTCGAAGCGGTCGATCGGTGCAATTGCGTTTTTTCCGTTGTCGAGCAGAGCTGCGAACTGGTCGACACCGATCGCTCCTGGCGCGATCACGCCGATGCCGGTGATCGCGATCCGGGTCATGGTCCCTCACCCGCCGCGCAGCCTGCCCTGAGCGAAGCCGAAGGGCGGCACCCTCTCCCCGCTTCGCGGGGCGAGGGATCTCGTCGGTGAGGTCCTTCTCCCCGCCCGCGGGGAGAAGGTGGCCGCAGGCCGGATGAGGGGCCGAGCAGTCACGCCCTCCTGAAGAGCAGCGATACATTGCTGCCGCCGAAACCGAACGTATTCGACAGCGCGTTCTCCATCGCCATCGGCCTCGGCGTATGAGGAATGTAATCGAGCGTGCAGTCGGCCGCGGCTGCGTCGAGTCTCAGAGTCGGCGGCGCGATCTGATGCAGCAGCGCGAGAATCGTGATCACCGCTTCGACGGCGCCCGAAGCGCCGAGCGTGTGACCGAAATAGGATTTCGTCGACGAGACTGGAACTTCGGTTCCGATCGCCGAGATGATCGCCTTCGTTTCGGCGGAGTCGTTGAGCAGCGTGCCCGTGCCGTGCGCGTTGATGTAGTCGAGCCGATCGCCATTCCAGCGCGCGTCAAACAACGCGCCGCGCATCGCCGCCTCCGCCCCCCGCCCTTCTTCGTGCGGCGCAGTGGGATGATGCGCGTCGCACGTCGCGCCGTATCCGCGGAGCTCTGCGATCGGCCGCGCGCCGCGCGCGATCGCGTCGTCCCACCGCTCGAGGACGAGATACGCAGCGCCTTCACCGAGGGTGATGCCTTTGCGGTGAGCGGCGAAGGGCGTGCACGGCTGCGCGTCGACAGCCTGCAGAACATTGAAGCCGCTGTAAGTTAGGCGGCAGAGCGCATCGCTGCCGCCGGCAATCGCCGCGTCTGCGTGTTGCGAGCGGAGATAGTCCGCGGCGATTCCGATCGCCGCGCCAGCCGACGCGCAAGCGGTCGCGTTCGAGATCACGCCGCCGCCGGCATTGAATGCGCGGGCGACCGCATCGCTGGGACCGGACGTCGGCTGCTGAAGCACGCGCGATGCCGACGCATCTCCTCGCACGACACGGCGAAAGAAAAACTCTTCGCCCTCCAAAAGTCCGCCCGTCGATGTTCCCGTCGAAACGATTGCGCGATCGAGAGGCGCGCCTGCTTGTTGGATCGCTTCCGCGGCCGCGATGATTGCCAGCTTGTCGCTGCGCGACATCCGCTTCGCTTCGCGCCGCGAGATCGGCAGCATCGATTCGATTTCACCGTCGACTTCGGCCGCGAGATCGGTGGGAAACGTCTCGCCGGGAAATCGCGTCAGCTTTCGAATTCCGGCGCGCGACTCCTCGATCGCTTTCCACACTTCGGCTTTGTTGCGGCCGATCGAGCAGATGATTCCGGCGCCGGTGACGGCGATGCGAATATTGGGATCAGGCTTGCGCAAGGTAGAAGCGGCCTCGCACGCATTGTAGCCCGCCAATCGAGCCAGTTCCGCTGAACCGATAGGTGCCGCCGAATTCCGCCTCCAGCGTGACCGTCAGCGCGATGATGTCTCCCGGCTCGATCGGCCGATCAATCTGGCAATGCTCGATGCCGGTTAGAAGGCCGTGCGCTTCGCGAAACACCAACCCTCCCGCGAGCTGCGCCATCGCCTCGGCCAACATGATCTGCGGCGGAGCGGTGTCATTCGCCGTGCAAAGGAAACTGCCTTCGATAACTCATAGTGCCCTGTGCCCAGTGCCCGGTGCCCGGTGCCCAGTTCAAACGCATCCCTCACTGGGCACTGGGAACAGGACACTGGGCACTTTGCTCACGCCTGCGGCTGCTGCTCCGCGATACGCTGCTCGACGAAATCGGCGAGCGCAGAGATCGAGCGGAAGTTGTCGCGCGCGGATCCCTCGTTTTTCACGCGGATGCCGAATTCGCTCTCCAGCATTACCACGATCTCCAGCGCGTCGATGGAGTCGAGACCGAGGCCGCCGGCGAAGAGGGGCTCGTCATCGGGAATGTCTTCCGGGCTCATGTCTTCGAACTTGAGTCTCTCGATCAACAACTCTTTTAGTTTTCGTTTTAGGTCTGTCATTTCGTTTTAGGACTGAGGACTGAGGACTGTGGACTGAGTCCCACCCTCTCAGTCCTCAGTCCTCAGTCCTCAGTCCTCATTTTTACATAGAAGCTGCCGCAGGCAACCGTTCCCATTCGATTCGCGGCGCGATGACGCCTGACCGGCGCTGAATGCGGATGAGCGCAAAGAACAGCTCGAGGCGCAAGCGGTCGGGAATGCTCTTCGTGAAGATGTTTCCCGCGAGAACGCCGACGATCGCCGGCAGCAGGCCGAATTTGTTCTGCGGCTGCATGAAGACTTCGAGGAACTCGCGACGATAGAAATTCGAGATGAAACGGAAATAGCGATGCAGCGCGCCGTTCACTGCTCGCTCGTATTTTCGCAACAGCCGCATACTGCCGGCGCGCAACCGGCGCTCCACGGCGGTGGCGACGACATCCGCTCCTTTCATGGCCATGAAAACGCCGGTGGAGAAAATCGGATCGATGAAACCCGCGGCGTCACCGACGAGCGCGAAATTCGGTCCGACCATCCGCTTCATGGCATAAGAGAAATCTTTGCGCGCGTAAACCTGCGTTACGCGCTCGGCGTTTTTCATCCGCTCTGCCATGAACGGCGTCGCGCAGATCGTTCGCTCGAGTAGCGCCTCAGGCGGCATTCCGCATTTGAGGAAGTGATCGCGATCGACGACCAGGCCCACGCTCATCAGCTCCGCGGTGATCGGAATCAACCAGAACCACGCATCGCGAAGGACGACGATGACCGTATTGCCGGCATCACGACCCTCCGGACGCGGGACGTTCCGATAGTGCGCGAAGAATGCGACTTTTTTCAGCTCGGCGATTTCCGACTTCTCGCCGTACCGCTGACCGATGATCGATCCGTGACCGCTGGCATCGATGACGAATCGCGATTCGACGCTCTCGCCCGTCGCCAACTGCAAAACAGCGCGATCGGGATCGTCTAAGTGTACCGACGTGACTGCGGTCTCTTCGCGAACCTCAACGCCCTGCGCGGCTGCATTTCGCAGCAGCAGCAGATCGAAGTCGGCGCGTTTGACCTGAAACGTGCGGTGATACGCTTCGGGAAGATTGCGATCGAAGCGAAATGTGTAGCCCACTTCGCCATCGCCGGTCACGAATTCGGCGCCGTACTTCGGAAAAAACTCGCCGCGTTCCAGCTTCGGAACGACGCCCAACCGATTGAGGAGATCGTTGTTGTAGGGCAGCAGCGACTCGCCGATTTGAAATCGCGGAAAACGCTCGCGCTCGACGAGCAGCACGTCGAAGCCGCGCTGCGTCATCAGCGTGGCCGCAGTCGAGCCCGCGGGGCCGCCCCCGATGACGATGACCTCACGCATCGATGCGTCATGCTATTCTCGAAACGGCCTGATGTTCCAGAAATTCGTTTCCCTGGCTGCGGCGGCGCCCGGCTTGCCCGCAATCATCGAAGCTGCCGATGGGCGCGTCGTTTCGCGCGCCGAGCTTCTCGCGCGAGCCGAGAAGTTGGCGACGGACGTGCGCCCAAATCAGCTCGTCGCGGTGCGATTTTGAAACGGCGCGCGATCGCGGTGCTCATCGATCGCGACGCGTCGGATGCGGAAGTTGCGCGAATCAGAGCGCACTTTGGCGAGCGGCCGGCGCTTCCACCGCAAACACGCGTCATCAAACTGACCTCGGGATCGACCGGAAAGCCGAAAGGCATCCTCACGACCGAGGAGAATTTGCTGGCCGATTGCGAACAGATCTGCGCCACGATGCAGATTCATGCCGATGATGTGAACTTTGGCGCGATTCCGCTGTCGCACTCATACGGCTTCTCGAATCTCGTGATGCCGCTCGTCGTTCAAGGCACTCCCATGGTCATCTCGAATGATTACCTGCCGCAAACGATCATCGATTCATGCAATCGCTATCGCTGCACGGTTCTGCCTGGAATTCCGATGATGTTCGATCATCTCGCGTCGACGGAGAACGGACGATTCTCCACGGTCAGAACATTCATCTCCGCTGGCGCCCCGCTGACGCCATCGACGTCGCGCAGATTTCGCGAGCGCTTCGGCGCGGCGATTCACTCGTTCTACGGCTGCAGCGAATGCGGCGGCATCTCCTACGACCGCCTGGGAGCGGCGGCGGAGCGCGGCAGCGTTGGCAGCGCGATGAACGGAGTAACGATCTCGATACGCGATTCCCGTCTCATCGTCCGCAGCAACTCCGTCGCCCTCGGCTATTGGCAGGACTCATTCGAGCCGTTCGCGCGCGGCGAATTCATCACGGACGATCTCGCGGAGATGCGGGATGACGAGGTCGCTCTGATCGGACGCGCGAGTGAGCTGATCAATGCGGCGGGAAAAAAAATCAATCCGCGCGAGATCGAGCACATCATTTTGCAAATAGACGGCGTACGGCAGGTGAAAGTTTACGGAGAGCCGGCGGGCGCGCGCGGTGAAGTCGTCGCAGCGGCAATCGTTGCGACGCCTGAGGTCACGCGGGAACAGGTGCGCGCCTTCTGCCGTGAGCGCCTTTCGCTTCACAAAGTGCCGCGAATCGTGAAGCTGATCGAACGGATTCCGGTCGACGAGCGGGGGAAGATCCGCCGCTCCGCGCTGGCGGAGCTGTGACTCGGAAATCACGAAGCATTTTCTCGGTCGTCGCCGGTCTATTGGCGATCTTCGTTGTCACAACCGTCGTCGACATCGTGCTGCACGCAACGCATGTTTATCCGCCGTGGACGCAGCCGATCTCCAACAATCTCGCCGCGCTGGCGTTTGCGTATCGAGTCGTCATCTCAATCGCCGGCTGCTATCTCACGGCGCGACTTGCGCCTGACCGGCCGATGCAACATGCGCTGGTGCTCGGCGCCATCGGCGTCGTTTTGAGCGCGATTGGCGCCATCGCTACGTGGGGCAAGGGACTCGGGCCGGAGTGGTACCCGCTCGCGCTGATTGTGATTTCGATCCCGTGTGCCTGGTTAGGCGCCAAAATCCGCATGCTGCAGTCCTGAATGCTTCATCACCTTCTTGTCGTCTGGATGCAGTTCGTCCTCGACTGGGGCTACCTCGGCGTCTTCGTGATGATGCTCTTCGAGAGCACCGCCCTTCCCATTCCGGCCGAGGTGGTCATTCCACCGGCGGCGTACTGGGCTTCGCAGGGCCGCTTCAATGTTGTCGCTATAGTAATGGTTGCTATAGCTGGATCGTGGGCCGGATCCGCGTTGAGTTACTGGATCGCATGGAAGCTCGGCCGGCCAATTGTCGAGCGCTACGGCCGTTACGTGCTGCTGTCGCCCAAAAAAATCGAAGGCGCCGATCACTGGTTTGACGCGTATGGCGCTGGCGGAATCTTCGTCGCGCGACTGCTGCCGGGCATCCGACACCTGATCTCGATTCCCGCCGGTCTGTTCAAAATGAACTTCCGCCTCTTCTCGATCATGACCATCCTCGGCGCGGGCCTGTTCAACGGCGCGCTGGCCTGGTTCGGCATCAAAGTGTTAGGCGACCAGCCGGCGCTGATGAAAGATCCTGACGCGCTGCGACACACGTTGGAGTCGAAATCGTACTGGCTGATCGGCTTCGCCATCGTGATCGCCATTCTCTACGCGATGATGATGTGGATGCAGAAGCACGCCAAAATGCAGGCCTGAGAACCTCGTGGCCACAATCTGATAAGATGTAGCCACATGGCTCGAGTAGGCATCCGCGAGTTGAAGAATCGCCTGAGCAAGTATCTCCAGCGGGTCGAGGCGGGAGAGCGGCTCGTCGTGACAGAGCGCGGACGACCGGTCGCCTTTGTCATCCCTGCCGGTACCGATGAACACGTTGAGATGCTCCTTCGTGAGCAGGTGGTTCATTGGGGCGGCAGCAAACCGAAGGGAGCCAGAAAACCGCCTAAAGTCGACGCTCGGCAGTCTGTTGCCGGAGCGGTCCTGCGCGACCGGTCGTGAAGCTGTACCTCGACACCAGCGCACTCGTGAAGCTATACGTCGAGGAGCAAGGCTCGGCGCTCGTCCATTCGGCGGTCGGTGACGCAGAACTCGTCGCCACCTCCGAGATTGCTTACCTCGAGGCTCGGTCAGCCCTTGCCCGGCGACGAAGAGAAAAGGCGTTCTCGCTCGGGTCTTTCAGAAGACTACTGGAAGACTTCGAAGCCGACTGGGATCGATACCTGAAAGTGGCCGCTACGATGGCATTGATTCGCAGCGCCGCGGAATTCGCAAACCGTCATCCGTTGCGCGCCTACGATGCCCTTCACCTCGCCTCAGCGGCGCTATTGCGGAAAGACGAAGAATCCCAGGGCGTGATGTTCGCCTCGTGGGACGACGCTCTCGATCGCGCGGCAAAACGCGAGGGCTTCGCTCTTCTGCGCGCGAGCCGCTAAGGCGCAAATTAGATGCGAGGCGCCGAGCCGGCTCGCCGCCGCTGACGCGCGATCCCGCCGCACTGATCGCAGTTCTCAAGTCGAAGTGCCATTTCTTTCATCGGCTTCGCGGTGGTGATCGGCGGTCTGCACGCGAACAAACAGAAGGATGGCACCAGTACGACACTAAATTGGCGCCGAGCCCACCGATCATGAGCGCAAACGCGCGAGGGTTGTACTACCTTAATCCCGATCCGCTGCTCGATGATTTTTTCTTAGGCAATACCGACGTCACAAGTTCAGAACTCAATGGCGATCGTACGATCGGTGATTACTACGCCTGGGAATGGGGCGACGCGCTCTTCGTGGTGTTAGATCCCTATTGGTACTCAGCCACGAAGCCATTCGTCGGCAATACTGGCGGAGGTGAAGCTTATTCTCCGGGTTCCGGCGACCGCTGGGATTGGACGCTGGGATACAGCCAGTACCTCTGGCTTAAAAAAACCCGGAGGGAAGCAGAGCTACGTACAAGTTTGTCTTCCTCCACCAATTAGTAGGAGGCACTGAAGACTACGGGCGCGGCGGCGCTAACGCGGTTCCATACGCCGAGTGGGGCGGCAACAACACCGACGGAGTCACGCCGGGATTTGACGCACACCGGCCAGGATGGTACGCCCCGATTCACCGTTTGCTGGTGGAGGGCAAAGTCACAGCGGTATTCCACGGACACG
>QHVY01000334.1:2167-4784 GCA_003223695.1 Acidobacteriota bacterium | reverse complement strand
CTTCGGCTTTCAACCGGGAACGCGAGAATTTCAGGGCTGGAACAACATCGCAAAGGTGACGTTCACACCCGCGCCGAATCAGACGTTGGCCGCAAAATTCATCGACAGCTACGCAACGATTCCGTATGCGCAGAACAGCTCGTTCTATTCACGTGAAGCGGATTCGATTCAGCGGCAGTCGAACCGCACATACGGCCTAACATACGATGCCATTCTCTCGCCGAGATGGCTGGCAAACGTTCAACTCGGTCACACTCCCGCCGCGCTGTCCGTGTTCCCGATCAGCGGCACGGACACCCCGGGCACCGTTGATGATGCCACCGGCATCGTGACCGGCAACTTCTTCAACGCCCAAGCGCGGAACAGCAAGCGTGACGAGCTTCTCGCCAGCTCGACTTACTTCATCGAGCGATTCGCCGGCACGCATGCGCTCAAGGGCGGCATCGATTTCAATCGCACAAACTTCAGCAGCTTCAACAACTCTTTGGGAAATCCGGCGCTCATCCCCGGTTACGATCCGAGCTTCTGCTCGCCGCAGTTCGGCTTTCCATCCGGCGCGACGTGCGCGGGCTTCATCGAGCTGAATCCGTCAGCGAGCATTCCACGTCGCATCAATCTCTCCGTTTCCAATCCAGCGCACACGGTCGACTCCAACGAATACGCATATTTCGCGCAGGACGAATGGAATCCGATGTCGCGCCTGACGGTGCGCTTCGGAGTGCGATACGAGCAGGTGAACTGGAACAGCCGCAGCGATGTAAACCCGCCGACATTCAAGATGTGGCAGCCGAGGGTCGGCGTGGCGTATGACGTGTTCGATAACGCGCGGTCGGTCGTGCACGGCTACGCGGGCAGGATCATGGATGACAATCAGCTCACGCTGCCAACTTACGGAGTGGCGCAACCGTTTGGAAGCGTCTACTTTAATCTCAATCCAACAACAGGACAGTACACGTTTGGTGGATCTACCCTTTTTACGACTGGTGAACTGTACGCTGCGAATCTGAAGCCCAGTTACTCGAACCAATACAGCCTCGGCTACCGCCAATTGATCTGGCGCAACACAACGCTCGATATCACCGGCGAGTATCGCAAGCAGAGCAATCTCTTCGAGGATTATTGCGGCACACTGGATAACCCGCTCGACAACTGTGTGGTCACAAATCAGCCGGGATTCGACGTCGGCGTGCACAACGCGCTTCGTGCGCAATACAAGGGCATCATTTTGCAGGCGGAGAGCCGCGCGTACCGCTGGCTCGACCTCATCGCCTCGTGGACGCACGCGAAATCACAGGGTTCTTACGGCTCGTCCTTCAGCGAGACGCAGAACGCATCGGCGCTCTTCGATTTTTATCCCGTGCACTTCGTGAACACTTTTGGATATCTCAGCGATGACGCGCGAAATCGCGTGAAGATCAACGGCTTCGCGCATCTGCCGCTTCAGTTCACAGTCGGAGCAAATTTCTACTGGGACGACGGAACGCCCTGGAGCGTCTTCAAATCTGTTGCGCCGTACGGAACGACATTCATCGAGCCGCGTGGCTCGCGGCGGCTGCCGGATTTCTCGCAGACCGACCTCTCGCTGGAAAAGGCGTTCACCGTCGGTCCCACGAGGCTCGCATTGATCGCAACTGTTATCAATGTGTTCAACGCCGAGACGGCGACGGCGATCAATGGGAATGCCGGCGTCCGGGCGATCGCCGATCCGAATACCGGCCGGCTGCTCGTGATCACCGATCCGAATTTCAACGGCACGGGTAAGCCGTATCAGCAGGTCGGTCCGAATCGCATCAACCCGAGTTTTGGACAGCCGACGAATTGGCAGCAGCCGCGCAGATACGAGGCCGGACTGCGAATCGAATTCTAGTGAACGCCTCTCACCTGGCCTTCGGCCACCCTCTCCTCGCTCGCGCGGGGAGAGGGCTCTCGCTCAGCGTCCCTCTCCCGCTTGCGGGAGAGGGTGCCGCGAAGCGGCGGGTGAGGGCTACTCGTTCGCCAGAATCCACGCCAGGGCCGCGACCGCAGCGGAGTCCTCCGCTAGCTCTTTCGGATCGATCTTGTCGAGCGTGTCGGCGGCGCTATGGTGGTAATCGAAATAGTTGAGCGGCTCGGGAACGAAGCTGAATCCCGGGACGCCTGCTTCGATGAGGAACGATGTGTCGGCGCCGGTCTCCGGCGTCGTCTCGAAATGCGCTGCTCCGATTGACGCCAGTGGCTGCGCGCGACGCTCGAGATCCGCCAGCGCCTCGCCTTTCAGCGTCGTGCGAAAACCGGTCGGCGCCGCGGCGCCGGCGTCGCTCTCGATCGCTGCGACGTGCTTCTCGCTTTTGTGATTGGCGAAGTAAGTGCGCCCGCCATTGAGCCCGTTCTCCTCGTTCATGAAGAGTACGCAGCGAATCGTCCGCTTCGGCGCGAGGTTCATCTCCTTCAAAAGCCGCATCGTCTCCATGACCATCGCCACGCCCGATCCGTCATCGATGGCGCCGGTGCCGAGATCCCAGGAGTCGAGATGGCCGCCGATGAGGACGATCTCATCCGGTTTCTCGCTTCCGCGAATTTCGGCGATGACATTCGCCGATTCGACGTTCGGTAGGGTGCGCGGAGTGAGCATCAGGTG
>QHVY01000334.1:0-2011 GCA_003223695.1 Acidobacteriota bacterium | reverse complement strand
GACCTTCACCGCGAAAGACAACCGCTTTGCTGTAAGCCTCGAAGCCTCGGTGAGCCCGCACCATGTCCATGTCAATCGGGTTGTTGAAGAAGACGATCTTGCCTTTGATGTTCACCGACTTCAGTTCGTCGAATGAAGTCAGCTCGACAACGTCCGCCGTGATTCCCTGCGCGGTCGTTGCCACGCTTCCGCCTAACGCAGTCAGGACGATCTTCTGATTGCGATGCAAAACCAGCCGCGCGTCTTCGACGCCACGCACCCAATGCGGCACGATGACTTTTTCGGTCTGCACAGGAATCGACCACTTTTGGAATGTGGTCTTCGCCCAACTCACCGCTGCAGCCGCGTTCGATGAGCCGCTCAGCCGCGCTCCGATGTTGTCGGCGAGGACCTCGAGAGTCTCGTATGCGCGCGAGGTGGCGAGCTCGCGCTGGATGATGTCTTCGGTACTCCTCTGCCCGGCAGCAACAGCAGCAATGAGGAAAACCAGCATCATTGTCATTCCGAGCGTAGCGAGGAACCGGTGTGGTCGGGAGGCACGAGCTGCTGCTTTGTGCCGCCCACCCACACCGGTCCCTCGCTCACGCTCGGGATGACACATCAATGGTACTTCTTCGGATTCTTCTCGAACTCGCGCTTGCACTCTTCGCGGCAGAAATAGTGCGTGTGATCGCCGTGATCAATTCTCGCCGCCGCTTTCTCGACGTCGATGATCATCTTGCAGACCGGATCCTGCGCCTGCTTCGCCGTGCGTGCCTTGTGAATGTCCTCGGCCATCACAGCTCCTCCGTGTCGATTTGCGCGCGTTGCAATGAGCCGGAGTAATCGATGTAAACCGATTTCCACTCGCTGAACACATCGATGCCGGCGACGCCTGCTTCGCGATGACCATTGCCGGTCTGCTTCGTGCCCCCGAACGGTAGATGCACCTCGGCGCCGATCGTCGGGGCGTTCACGTAAAAGATTCCGGTATACATGTCGCGCATCGCGACGAAAGCCTTATTCACATCGCGAGTGTAGATCGACGATGACAGTCCGTACTTCACGCCATTGCCGATAGCGATTGCTTCTTGCACCGAATCGCATTTCATCACCGCGGTGACCGGCCCGAAAATCTCTTCCTGCGCGATGCGCATGTCGGGTTTGACATCGGCGAACACCGTCGGTTGATGGAAATGTCCTTTCGCATACGGACCGTCGGTTAGCGTGGAGCCGCCCGTCACGACCTTAGCTCCCTCCTCTTTGCCAATCTTCACGTATTTCTCGACCGTCTTGATCTGCGAGGCGGAGATGTTCGGCCCCATGTCCGTTTTTTCATCGAGGCCGTTGCCGACGCGAAGCTTCGCGGCACGCGCGGAGAGCTTTTCCACGAATTGATCGTAAACCTTCCGATGGGCGACGATCCGCGATGCCGCGGTGCAACGCTGCCCGGCAGTGCCGAACGCGCCCCAAAGCGCGCCGTCGACCGCGAGATCGACATCGGCATCATCCATGACCATGATGATGTTCTTGCCGCCCATTTCCAGGTGCACGTGTTTGAACTGCGGCGCGCAAGCGACGGCGATGTCGCGGCCGACATCCGTCGATCCGGTGAACGAGATCACTGCGACTTTCGGATGACGCAGCATCGGCTCGCCCACTTCGCGTCCGCCGCCGGTGACCACGTTGAACACACCCTTCGGCAGCCCGGCTTCTTCGAACGCCTCGGCCAGCATCACGACTGAGAGCGGAGTGAGCGAGGCGGGTTTGATGACCACGGTGTTTCCGCAGATCAGCGCGGCCATGCTCTTCCACGCGGGAATGGCGATCGGGAAGTTCCAAGGCGTGATCAATCCGGCGACGCCGAGGGGCATGCGGACGGCCATGTTGAATTTGTTGGGAAGCTCGGATGGCGTCGTGACGCCGAACAACCGCCGCCCCTCGCCTGCCATGAGAAACGCCATGTCGATCGCTTCCTGCACGTCGCCGCGCGTTTCCTGCAGGACTTTTCCCATCTCGCGCGTCATCTCGC
>QHVY01000417.1:4226-7908 GCA_003223695.1 Acidobacteriota bacterium | reverse complement strand
CTGATAGATCGGAAATCGGCTCGTAGAAGCGCTGCGCGTATTGGAAGAAGGCGATCAGCGCGCCGACAGAGAGCGTGTTTCGCAGCACCTGGCCGCCGCCGTACCAGACAATCAGCGCGATGCCGACGGTCTGAATCAGCTCGATGACCGGATAAAAAACGGCGTAGTAGAAGATCGAGTCGATGTTCGCGTCGCGGTGCCGCGCGTTCAGCTCGTCGAATTTCTCCATCTCACGCTCTTCGCGATTGAAGAGCTGCACGGTGGACATCCCGGAGATGTGCTCCTGCAGAAATGCGTTGATCGCCGCGATGCGTGCCCGCACCTGCCGATAAGTGAGCCTCGCCCCTCGGCGGAACCACATCGACACCAGGAGGATGAACGGCGTGATCGAGAAGAGCACCAGCGCCATCCGCCAGTTCATCCAGAACAGCACGATGATGATGCCGAGGAGGACGAAGATGTCCCCGAAGATGGCGACGAAGCCGGCCGTGAACATATCGTTGAGCGCGTCGACGTCGGTGGTCACGCGGGTCATGAGCCGCCCGACCGGATTGCGATCGAAGAACTGAATGTCGAGCCGCTGCAGATGCTGAAAGATCTGCTTGCGCAGGTCGTACATGATGTATTGACCCATCAGGTTCATCAGCACCATCTGCGCGTAGAGCACAGCGAAGTCGGCGAACAGCGTGACAAAGTAGAACGTCGCAGCGATGTTGATTCCGGTTAGAGAATCGAATGACCAGCCATGCGCAGCGAGCCACTCACCAAACCGTTGGCTGATGCCGACCGTATTCGCGCCGCTCAGCGGTTTCACATACAGGTCGACGCCGATAGCGATGATCGCCGGGCCGGCGATTTCCAGCAGCGAGGAGAAGATCACCAGCGCTACCGACGCGGTCGCGCGCAAGCGATACGGCTTGAGATATCGAAGCAGGCGCCGCGCGAGGCGCTTGTCGAAGGCTTTGGCGCCCTCTTCTTCGTGTCGTTCGAAAACTTCGCTCATGTTCTCAGATGTCACCCCGAGCGTTAGCGAGGGGCCTGGAGGCGCGGGCGGTGCGATGGCGTACATTCGCGCACCGCCCGACCCACCCAGTTCCCTCGCTACGCTCGGGATGACAAGTGTTACGCAATTTCCGACAGCTCCTCTTCAATGGTCTGCCGCCGATACAGATCCGCGTAATAGCCGTCGTGCGCGAGCAGCGACTCATGCGTTCCGCGCTCGACGATGCGGCCGTTGTCGAGGACGAGAATCTGATCGGAATCCTTCACCGACGAAACGCGGTGCGACACGATGAGCACCGTGCGTCCTTTTCGAATCTCGCGCAGCGCGTGAAGAATGCGCTCCTCGGTATCGCCGTGCGCTGCTTCTGACCACCGGAGAGCGTGATTCCGCGCTCGCCGATAACGGTGTCCAGTCCTTGCGCGAACGCGGCGACGTCGCCGGTGAGGCCGGCCTCTTCTGCCGCCTCGCGGACCTCATCATCCCTCGCATCGGCGCGTCCGAAGCGGATGTTCTCGGCGATCGACTCGGAGAAGAGGAATGTCTCCTGCGGAACCATTCCGATCCAGTCGCGCAACTGACGCAGCGCAATCGTTTCGACGGGCTTGCGATCGATGAAAATCGTCCCTGGCGGCGGCTCGAACGTGCGTGTGATGAGCGCCAGCAGCGTCGACTTGCCGCTGCCCGTACGTCCGACGATGCCGACCGTCTCGCCGTGTCCGACGGAAAACGACACGTCGCGCAGGACCGGCTGACGATCGTATGTGAACGTCAAATCGCGTACATCGATGTCTGCCGAACGTAGAACCGGCTCTCCAGCCGGTTCGAGCCGGCTGAGAGCCGGCTCTACATTCTCCGGTTCCACGCGCCAGACCTCGTCGAGGCGGACCATCGACGCCATGCCTCGCTGAAAAAGATTGATGACCCAGCCGAGCGCGATGAGCGGCCAGATCATGCGGCCCAGGTAGAACTGAAAGGCGACGAAGGAGCCGATGCTCATCGAGCCGGCGATCATGCGCCGGCTGCCCATGAAGAACACCACGCCGAACATGATGCCGATGACGCCGTGCAGGGCAGGATAAAACGTCGCCGTTAGGCGGATGAGCGAGCGGTTGCGTTCGACATACTCGTGATTCATCCGCTTGAACGTCTCGATCTCGTTTTTCTCCTGGCCGAAAGCGCGCACGACGCGGACTCCGGAGAGATTCTCCTGTACCCGCGCGGAGATGTCGCCGAAATAGTCCTGCACCGATTTGAAGCGGACGTGAATCTCCTGGCCGAAGATCTTCACCAGCGCGGCAACGATCGGGAGCGAAACGAGCGACACGAGGGCCATCATCCGATCGATGCGCGTCATCATGATGAACGCGCCGGTGACGACGAGCAGTGACGATGCCGTGTACATCACCGCCGGGCCGATCAGCATTCGCACGGACGACAGATCATTCGTCGCGCGCGACATGAGGTCGCCGGTGCGCTGCCCGTGGTAATAGCGGACGGGCATGCGCTCGAGATGCTTGAAGAAGTCGTTGCGCATCTCGTATTCGATGCGCCGCGAGGCACCGATGATGATCCACCGCTGCAGATAGAGAAACATCCCCTCGATCGCTGATGCGCCGACGAGGAGAAGGCTGTAACGGATCAACGCGCCGCGCGTGACGGCTTTCGCGAGCTCGTTCACTGCAGCGCCGATGATCGAGGGCTTCAGCAGCGAGAAAATCGCCGAGCCGACAACGCAAAGGCCGCCGAGGGTCAGCGATTTTTTGTGTCGGACGAAGTATGTGAGGAGACGGCGGAGCGGAGTCATGAACTCGTCATTCTAACGTTGGTTCGCGCAACGGAATTCGCTTGATCTCCTGCAACGTGATGCGCAGCACTTTCTCCAGCGTGAATCCCTTCGGAAACGCGTGCGGAATGCGAATGCCCGCGCCGCTCAGCTCGAGAAAATCGAGCGGCGGCTTTTGCCGCGCGAGAACGTGAAGGAGTTTACGGGGCAGGTCCTCGCGATCGTCGGCATTCAGATGCAGCGGCTGGAGGTAATAGCCGAAATGCATGCTGCCCTGCGCGTCTGTGAGCGTGAGCGCGCCGAACGTCCAGTTGATGCGCGCAAAATCCTCGCGCCACTTGTGTTCGTCGGATGAATTGAGTTTTTCGAGGCGCATCAAAAGTGCCCAGTGCCCTGTGCCCAGAGCGGGATTATCGCTGGGCACCGGGTACTGGGCACCGGGCACTGATTACTGCGACAACCGCCGCAGGCCGGAAACGATTTCGTCCATCTTCTCCTGATGGAACGAATCGACGCGCCTCTGCAGCTCCGGTTCGGGCGTGGCCGCCAAATCTTCGGTGTACACCTTCTTCAGTGCGCCGCCGAGGTAGATTTTCGTTTCGATGCGCCAGGTGGGACGGGAGAAGAATTCCGTCTGTACGGTCAGTTTTTTGGATCCGACGTCGACTGCATCGAGGCGTCCCATCGGCGGACTCGCCGGCTCGCTCACGACGGCCTCACGTTACTCCGCCGCACACTGCGCCTGCACTTCGCCTCGGCGCGCGACTCGATCTGCCGCACGCGTTCGCGCGAGAGGCCGAGGATTTCGCCGATGTCACGCAGCGTGAGCTCGTCGTCCTGCAGCACGCCGTACCGAAGTTTCAGGATGGTCTTCTCTTCGAGCGACAGCTCATCGA
>QHVY01000417.1:0-4195 GCA_003223695.1 Acidobacteriota bacterium | reverse complement strand
GAGACATGCCTTCGGAGAGATCTCCAAGCTCGAACCAAAAGTGGAGCATCGATTTCGGGTTCGGATTCGTGAACAGCAGCAGCGACCCGAGCTCACTGGCGGTGATGCCCAGTTTCTCGCTGACTTTCTGCACGCCGGCATCGAGAACCAAGGAGACGTTTTCCGGTGTGCGATTCAGAAAACTCGCGAGATATTTGATGCTCTTCGGCAGATTGTCGGTCACGCCGTGTCGTAGCGTGAGGACCAGCCGCTCCTTCGGCGAAAGCTCCGACATGTGCGCCAGCAACTCTTCGCGGCGCGACTCTTCCTGCATCTCCTGTTCGGCGGATGGGATCGTGGTCTGTTCGATGACGTCCGCGAGTTCGGTGTGCGATTCCTCATCGAGCTCCGCGTTGAGCGAGAAGTTGTCGTTGCCTGCGTGCATCAACGTCTGCACCTCGCGCACCGTCACCCCAAGCGACAGCGCAAGCTCCTCGGCTGTCGGGATGTGATTGCCCTCGGTGATCGCCGTGCCGATCGCCTTCTCCAGCCGGTACATCAAATTGGCGCGCTTCGGCGGCAGGCGGAAGGCGCCTCCCTGCTCCGACAGCGCGTGCAGGATTGCCTGACGGATCCACCACACCGCGTAGGTGATGAATTTGACGTTCTTGTCAGGATCGTACTTCTTGGCCGCGTGGATCAGCCCGATATTGCCCTCATTGATGAGATCGAGAAAGAGGACGTGCGCGTTGCGATATCGCTTGGCATACGAAACGACAAAGCGCAGATTGGCCTTGACCAGCTCCTCGAGCGCGGTCTTGTCGTTCTGCTGAATTTGGCGTCCCAACTCCCGCTCCCGCTCGGGAGTGAGCCTGGGAATCCGCGCGATTTCCTGGAGATATTGATTCAGGAGATCGTAAGAATCGTCTCGTTCTTCGTGGCGCGCCATGCGGAATTGGAGGGCAGCATTGTACGCCCGAAATGAAGTATGTAGAGCCGACTCTCAGTCGGCTCCGCGCCGGCTGAGAGCCGGCGCCACGTGCCGCGGATCGGAGATTTCGCGCGCCAACATTTCTCCGTCGATCACCGCACGGAGCACGACGGTCTGATCATTTGGATCGTGCGCGACAAGCAGCATTTCGATCAGATCAGTGCTAAGTGGACGGGCCCAGATCACCGCCGTCTCGCCCGTGCGATTGTCGTGTGTGCGCACCATCGGCGTTTCAGGCGTCCCGCGCATCACGCGCTTCAAATCGATATTCCCGTCTCCTTCAAACACAGCGATTTGAAAATCGTGCACGCCGGCTGGATGCACGATGCGTACGCCAAAACGGACCAATGAGATGCCGGGCGTCCAGATGCGATGCATTCCCCGCGTCGAGCTGACGACGCTCACGAGCGCGTTGAAATCAGCGTGGGCGCTAACGGCGGCGAACGTGAAAACGAATGCGAAGGCGACTCGCTTACTCATGTTTCGTCACCCGCGGAATCCCGAACTGCCCCTCGAGCGCAGCGAGTCTGTCGAGATCGATCGGTCCGACGATGTTCACGATGGTCAACTCCCGTGGCTCGGCGGAGATGACGACCAGGCCGGCGATCGTGTCGCCTCGCGGGAGTGTGTAGACCCCCACGTTCTCTCGCATCCGGCTCTGCACCGTGACGATGCGCTTCCATTCCGGCCCGAGCTGCGTCCGGATGCGATCGGCGATCGAGCGGTCATACGCACCCTCGGCGTCGAATTCATAGCTGCGGACGTAAATGCCGTCGATCTTGCGGACGAGCTCGCGAATATCCTTTTCCTCTTCGTCAGCCGAAAGAAACTTCGACGCGAGGCGGAGCATCGGTCCGTCGAGCGTCACCTCGACGGTCTCCGTTGCTTTCTCGGCGAGTGATTGCGGAATGTCGATATTGATGCGCGCGCTCTGTGCCCACGCTGTCACCGGCACGGCCAATAAAATACTCATGATAATGTTACGCATTTTTATCTCCTATTCACTTCCTGTTGCACATGCGCCACTTTTTGCGAAGCGATGCGCATTGCTGTGAGAAGCTCGCTTCGCGCACGCAGCGTCTCATGAACACCCCAGCCGCCGACTGCGATAGAGATAAGCGCAGCGGCAGCGAGGGCGCGTGGAACGTAGCGCCGGCTCTCAGCCGGCGCCGAGCCGACTGAGAGTCGGCTCCACACTCTCTGCGCGAATCCCGGCGGCGGATCGACCCGCCGCAGCACATCTCTCAATTCCGATTCGAGATTCATTCGAACTCCTTCCGCAGCGCCGTAAGCGCGCGGTGCAGGTAACTCTTCACAGTATTTTCAGGCATTCCGACGAGCTGCGCGATCTCCATGGGCCCGAGCTCCTCCTGGTATCGAAGCGTCAGAACAAGCCGCTGGATCCCCGGTAACGCGGCGATTCGCTCCTGCAGTCGTCGCGCGATCAACGGGTCAACGATATTCGGCGTCACCGAGACATCGACATCATCCAGATGGACCCGCTTCGGGCCGCTGCGCCGGGTTTCATCAATGCATTTTCGCGAAGTCACCTGCCGCAGCCAGTACAGCAAGTGTGTGCGCGACGTAATCGCTATGAGGTTTCGATACAACTGCAGAAACTCGTCCTGCGCGATTTCCATGGGCCCGAGCTCCTCCTGGTATCGAAGCGTCAGAACAAGCCGCTGGATCCCCGGTAACGCGGCGATTCGTGCCTGCAGTCGTCGCGCGACCGCACGTGCGGCGATCGCCGTCATCAAGGGCTATATACGGAAGAAATGTCGATTAGGGTGCAACTCAGGGCTGGGCGGGGGCCTCGGCTGCCTGGATCTCGGGAACGGTATGCCCGCGATGGCAGGTGAAGCAGGTCACCGTCTGCCCGTGGGCATTCACCTTGGAAACATATTGTGCATTGATGTTGCGCGTCATGCGCAGCATCGTGCGGGCAACGTTTTTCTCCGGCTTTGCATCGGAGGGGTAGTCAAATTCCTCGGCTGCGCCGGGAGGATTGGCGACGTGACAATGATTGCATCGCGTGCCGAGGGAACGGGCAATGCCTCGCATGGTGGCGATCAGCTCATCATGCGTGATGTTAGGCGGCAACACCCGCAAATTGTGGAACGTGAGGTCATCGGCGCGAGGCGTATGCGCTTTTTGCTGCGAAATTGCTGCACATGCGGCAAGCAGAATTGCCATCAAAAGCGCGACTGCACATTTACCAGCCGATCCCGTAGTCCTCTCCATGATTGCTTGACCCTCCCCACAACGTCCCATGCGCGCGATCGATCATGATCGCGTTGATGGGACCCGACGTGCGTTCCTCAAATACCTCCGTGTAACCCATCCGGCGCAGCTCACCGCGCACCCACGGCGGAGTCTCGGTGTTCAACAGGATTCGCCCGGGCTGAATCTCATGATTGCCAAACGAACTTCGCATCTGAAAACTGTTGAAGTTCGCCGCCTCAGTGGCCTCCTGCACGGTCATTCCGAACTCCACGACGTCGAGAAAAAACTGCAACAGATTCTGATCCTGGCTATCGCCGCCCTGCACGGAGAACACGAGGTACGGCAGGTTGTCCTTGAGCGCGAGCGTCGGCGTTAGCGTGACCCGCGGGCGCTTTCCCGGCTCGAGCATATTGAATGGATCCTCCGCCCTATCGAGCACAAAGCTCTGCGCGCGCTGGCTCAGACCGATTCCGCTGTGTCCGGCGATGACTGCCGGCAGCCAGCCGCCGCTCGGCGTGACCGACACCGCCCACCCTTCCGCATCAGCGGCTTCCACGGATGTCGTGCCCGCGTAGAACGTCGCGAGATAGTCGTCAGTCTCTGGCAACGTGTGGCGGCGGGCGCCCTCGCCCGCCGCAGAGCGGCCGAGGGCGGCCGCTCCCACACTTTCCTCGCCAGCGCGCGTCAGTGCCGGCTTGTTCGCGGTAGCAGGCCAATTCTTCAACAGATCGAGAAACGGATTCTGCGCGCCTTGAAAGGGATATGGATCGCCGGCGGTTATAGCGGGATCGTTGCGATCGGTTCGAATCAGCTTCGCGCGCTCTTTTGCATAGTCCTTCGACAAAAGGCCGCGCAACGGCACGTCAGGCGAATCGCCGTAATAGAAATCGCGATCGGCGAATGCGAGGCTCATGGCCTGATACACAGTGTTGATATAGCGTGAGCTGTTGTAGCCCATTGAGCGCAGATCGAAATTCTCGAGGATATTGAGCGACTGAAGCA
>QHVY01000416.1 GCA_003223695.1 Acidobacteriota bacterium | reverse complement strand
CGCTTTGAGCGCCGGGATTTTCTGGAACGCCTGAACGATTGCCACAAAGACATTGAAGTAAAGCGCGGTAACCGCGGAGATTACATAGATCCAACGCCACGCGCCGTCGAGGTGAAATGCGTAGCGCGCAATCAGAGCGATCGTCAGAACGATGAGCGAGATCACGCCGACGTAATGCGGCGGCTCGAAATGATCGAATGGAAAGCCGAAGCCGGTCACGCTCGTTGCGATCGTGCTCGCCAGAAAGACCGCCGTCGAACCGCTCAGTCGATGGCCGGTCAGTAATCCGATCATGACGATGAATCCGGTCGAGATTCCGATCAGGCTGATGACGACATGGACGAGAGTGAAGGTGGCCGTCGACAGTCCCCAAATCATGAGGCGACGATATCACGTGAGGCGCAGATTGTTCTGCACGTCTTTCACGCCACTCACCGATTCCGCGACCGCCTCGGCGCGGCGCTTTGTTAGGCGATCGCCAACGGCTCCAGTCAGCATCACCGTGCCCTCTTTCACGTTCACCTCGATCTCGCTCGCGTCGACCTGATCGTCGAATGTCAATCGCTCGCAGACGTCCTCGCGGATACGCTCGTCGGATCGCCGATAGTTCTTCGGCCCGCGCCCGCGATAGGACACCGGCCCAAAAAAATCGCGATCGGGCGGCCCCCACATCGTTCCACTCTGACCTCCGTACGGGTCTGGGTAGCGCTCCCCTCCCGCCCAGCCGCCGCCGAGGTAGCCGCCGCCGCGATAGCCGGCGTCGCGGCCGCGGCGGTAATCATGCCTCCGCGGTTCGCCGTAGTGCGGAGTATCGTAGTCATCCATTCTGCTCGGCATAGAAGTCCTCCGTTAGGTATTTCTCCTGCAAATCATGTGACCGCTATGAGCGTTATCAACACCATCGTGATGATCATGCTCACCGGCGACGTGATGCTCGGCCGAGGCGTTGACCAGATCCTGCAGCATTCCGTCGATCCAGTGATTTACGAGAGCTACATGCGCTCGGCGAAGGGCTATGTCGAGCTTGCCGAGGGGAAAAATGGTCCCATTCCGCGCAAAGCACCGCCCGAGTACGTCTGGGGAGACGCGCTCGATGTGCTTCGTCGTCTGAAGGCGCGCGTGCGCATCATCAATCTCGAGACCGCAGTTACGACGTCGGATCATCCGTGGCCGGAAAAAGGAATCAACTATCGGATGCATCCGGCGAATGTGAACGTGCTCAACGCCGCTTCGATTGACTGCACGGTGCTCTCGAACAATCACGTCATCGATTGGGAGCGTGATGGACTTCGCGAGACGCTCGAGACGCTGCACAAGGCGCGCATCAAGACCGCCGGCGCCGGTGCGAACGTCGCTGAAGCTTCGGCGCCGGCTATCTTCGACGTGCCCGACGGACGCGTGCTCGTATTCGCGATGGCGCATCTCAGCAGCGGAGTGCCGCCGGAGTGGGCGGCGCTGCCGGCGCGTTCAGGCGTGCATCTGCTGACCGATCTCTCCCGCAAAACGGCGCTGCGTATCGCGCAGGAGATCAAGACCGTGCCGCACAAAGCCGGCGACCGCGTGATCGTTTCGATTCACTGGGGAGGAAATTGGGGCTACGACATTCCGCGCGAGCAGGAGACATTCGCGAAAACGCTGATCGATCAGGGCGTAGTCGATGTCGTTCACGGCCATTCCTCGCATCATCCAGGAGATCTCATCAATGACTATGAGGGCATCGGCGGGTATGAAGAGTTTCGCCCCGAGCTGTCGCTGATCTACTTGCCGCGATTGTCGGCATCGGGCGCGCTCGAATCAATGCTTTTTGTGCCGATGCGGATGCAGCGCTTTCGGCTCAATCGCACAACAGCCGAGGAAACTGCCTGGCTGCGACGTCTTATGGAGCAGCAGTCGCGTGGGCTGCAATTCGAGATGACCGCGGATGGCCTCATCCTCGCTCGGCCGAGGTGATTTATCACCACAGAGAGCACAGAGATCACAGAGGCTTCTCTCCGTGTTCTCTGTGCTCTCTGTGGTGAATCGGAATCTCCATGAAATCCTCAGCAGCGTCAGTTCGCGCGAAGACTCGCCGTGCTTCGGTGACCAGCGGCTCGACATCGAGATAGCGCGGACTGATGTGCGTAAGAATGAGCCGGCCGACGCCTGCATCCGCAGCAATTCCCGCCGCGTCTTCGGCTGTCGCGTGCCCGCGCTCGGACGCCTCGCGCGCCAGATCGCTCGTGTATGTCGCTTCGTGAATAAGGACGTCCGCGCCACGCGCGAGATCCACTGCGCGTCTGCACGGTCGCGTATCGGTGCAGTAGACGATGCGCCGGCCACTGCGCCGCGGCCCCACCACCTCCGAGCTTCGGATCGTGCGATCTCCAAAAACGACATCCTCTCCGCGTTGAAGCCTGCCGTAGAGCGGACCAGGCGGAATCGCGAGCTCACGCGCTCGATCGATATTGAACGCGCCCGACCGATCATCTTCGATCACTGCAAATCCAAAACAGAGTGTCGTGTGATCGAGCGGCGCGGCGACGATGCGATAACCGTCGCCGCGGCGGACTTCGTCGCGATCGATTTCGAACATCTCCATTTCGTAAGTGAAACCAACGTGAGTCGTGCGGATCACGTTCGCGAGGTAATCACGAAGTCCTGGCGGGCCGTACACGGCGAGTGGCGCTTCCCTTCCACTCAGACTCGCGCTCGCGAGCAGCCCGGGTAACCCGTACAGGTGATCGCCGTGCAGATGGGTGATGAAAATCGCCTCGATGGCGCCGGTGCGCACACTGCTGCGCAGAAGTTGTTGCTGCGTCCCCTCGCCGCAATCGAACAGCAGGACTTGGCCGTCGAGGATCACCGCGACCGAGGCGACGTTCCGCTGCCGGCTGGGCAGGCCGGCGCTGGTGCCGAGGAAGACGATGCGGATCTGGTCCACAAGGGGACATATAATTCATTCACCCGAAAATCGACAGGAGGTTGCTGATGAGACGCATTGCGATTGCGTTCGCGTTCCTCGTTCTCCTCACGGGATCGCTGGTCTTGCTCAACCCGCGCATCGCCCATGCGTTTACGATACTCGTTTCCACGATTTACTTCGATCCCGTTAGTGTGACGCCGGCTCAAACCATCCACGTTCACGTCTTCAATCACTTCATGACCGCTCCCGTTGGCGTCCTCGTCACAGTTTCATTGCCATTCTAACGGCCGCGTTCTGGCAGTTGCTGGTGATCGCCACGATGCGTTCGCTGTTGACGCGTTTGGCCGAGGGTGCCGAGGTCACCGGCGTAACGGTCGCAACATTGATCATCTTTGCGCCTTCGATGATCGCCCTCGCCGCGACAGGTCCGATCCTCGTGCGGCTTTGCGCCGGCGCAGGCAGAGTGGGACGCGCCGCCGGTCTGGTCTACGCGCTCTCGACCCTAGGAAGCATGGCCGGAATCCTCGTCACGATTTTCTGGCTCATCCCCACCGCGGGAACGGAGACGACTCTTCGATCGCTTTGCGTCATCTCGTTTCTCATGGCGGCGACTGGGATTCGGAAACCGACGGTCGCCCTGGCAATCGTGCCGATTGCTTTTCTGCCGTTCTTGCCGCGGCTCGGATGGGCGGAGGGAAGTGTGTGGACTGCGGAATCGAGCTACAACCTCGTCCGCGTGATTCAAAACGGCACTCAGTGGCTTTTGCAACTGAATCATCCGGCATCGATTCACACGATTCGCGATGCGAGCGGCATCTGGACCGGCTATTACTACGATCACTTTGCGCTCGGGCCTCTTCTCGTTCCCACCAGGCGCGCCCTCGTCCTCGGCATGGGCGCGGGGAGCAGCGTTCGATCGATGAGGATCACCGCTCCTGACGCGATCGTTGATGCAGTGGAGATCGATCCAAAGGTCGTGGAAGCCGCCACGCGATGGTTCGGGGTCGACGCCACCGACCCTCGTTTGAACATTCACGTTGCCGATGCGCGACGCTGGATGTCGAGTCATCGAGCAACCTACGATCTGGTGCAACTCGATATTTACCAGGGCAATCCATACATCCCGTTCTACCTGGTCACAGAAGAATTCTTCCGACTGACACGAAGCCGGATGAATGACGACGCTCTACTGATGATGAATGTCTTCGACGCGGGAACGGAACCCAAACTATTGTTCGCGCTCGCCGCGACGTTGCGTCGCGTGTTTCCCTCGGTCATGGTTGGCCAGACGTCTCCCGGCAATTCCATGTTGTTCGCGTTCACGCGGGTCCGCTCAGAGGAGTGGGTGCGAGCGCGGGTGATTTCCGCGCGCTTCGGCCGGCTGCGGGACCTGCAAATTCGAAATGTCGCCGCGTCCGCTGCAACCCCCGTCTTCACCGACAACCTCGCGCCGGTTGAGCAGATGACGCGGCGGATGTTGACGACGCTTTGAAGACAACGCTTGCGCCAGATCCTTCCTGGTTGCTCCGGCTGCCAAGGCAGATCGGACGAGTAGATCGACACTCACGCTCGGATCGCCGGCTTCGAGTTTTGCCACTCTGGATTGGCTGGATCCGAGTCGCTCGGCGAGCTCCATCTGCGTTAAGCGCCGCCCGGTCCGCAGTTTTCGAAGTAGACGTGCGAGCGCAAGTTTAACCTCCACAAATTGCACTTCCGCGTGCGAAAGGTTCAGAAACTCCCTCGCGTCTGCGACTCGCCAGCCAGAACCCTCGAGTTTCTTTCGTTTCGCAGCTCGCATCAATCCTCCTCGGAATCTCGTCGGTAACGATTCCAACGCCGCCTCGCGACATCGATCGCATGTTTTGGCGTCGCTCGCGTTTTCTTCTCGAACACTTCCAACACTACTACCGCATCGCGGCTTATCCCATACAGAATGCGCCAGTTCACGCGCGTAATTCATGGCAATTTGCACCAATCGTGGGCATCGGCCGTGACTCCGGCATCGAGAGTCGTTCGCCTTCCTGCAACATGCGCAACAAATAGCCGGCCTCAACGCGCGCCCGTGCGGAAAATGGCGGAGTCTTCACCTCGCCGTGTAACCAGACCAGCGGCTTGCTCGGCACTCACGTACAACATATGTCAGTTCTGACATATTCGCAAGTAACCAAAAATTCCTTGGCTGAAGCTCACGGCACGATTCCTTCCACGATTGCGCGCGCCGAACGTGATTGGTATAGGCTCAAGGGTGTGATCGAAAGCCATGTCAGCTGGCACTGCCGCCTAACTTTCCACTGCAGCCCACGGCGCGCCGTAGAATGAAGCGCGCTCTCCTCCTCGCTCTCCTCGCCACCGCCTGCAGCACATTCCCCCATCGTGAGCCGCGATACCGCATCGTTGCGTACGTGTATCGGCGGGCGGACATGTACCGCATCGGCGTCGAGAAGCTGACTCACATCAACTATGCGTTCGGACTTGTGAATCCGAACAGCGAGATCGTTCTGCCTCGCGACGGGCCCGCGCATCTCACTCAGCTTCAGGCGCTGAAAGCGAAGAATCCGAAGCTCAAGATCATCCTGTCGGTGGGCGGGTGGGGCGCGGACAATTTCTCCGAGGCGGCGTTCAATCAAACGACGCGCGAGAAGTTCGCCGCGAGTGCGATCGCGCTCCTCAAACAATACGCGCTCGATGGCCTCGA
>QHVY01000425.1 GCA_003223695.1 Acidobacteriota bacterium | reverse complement strand
CATCGTCTTGTTGACGATGTCTCCGATGAGCTGCTCGAACTTCGCACGTGTGAGCGCCATGTTCAAATGCTTCGGTCCCGACTGGTCGGCAGTGATGAACGGCAGATTGATATCTGTGGACATCGTCGAGGACAACTCGATCTTCGCCTTCTCCGCGGCTTCTTTCAGCCGCTGCAACGCCATCTTGTCCTTCGAGAGATCGATGCCCTGATCTTTCTTGAACTCGTCAATGATCCAATCGATCAGACGCTGGTCGATGTTGTCGCCGCCGAGGTGGGTGTCGCCATTTGTCGATTTGACTTCAACGACACCCTCGCCGACTTCGAGAATCGAGATGTCGAACGTACCGCCACCGAAATCGTAGACGGCGATCGTCTCATCCTTCTTTTTGTCGAGGCCATACGCGAGCGCTGCCGCGGTGGGCTCGTTCACGAGGCGCTCGACCTTGAGGCCGGCGATCTCGCCCGCGTCCTTGGTGGCCTGGCGCTGGGAGTCGTTGAAGTAGGCCGGCACGGTGATGACCGCGCGATCGACTTTCTCGCCGAGGTAGTCTTCGGCGGCCTGCTTGAGCTTCTGAAGGATCATCGCGGAGATCTCAGGCGGCGAGTACAGCTTGCCCTGCACTTCGACGCGCGCATCTCCGTTCGGCGCTCGGGTTACCTTGTACGGCACCATCTTCATCTCTTCGTTCACTTCCTCGTACTTGCGACCCATGAATCGTTTGATCGAGAAGACGGTGTTCTCGGGATTGGTGACCGCCTGACGCTTGGCCACCTGTCCGACGAGGCGTTCTCCGCTCTTGGTGAACGCGACGACCGAGGGGGTCAGCCGGCTGCCTTCGGCGTTGACGATGACTTTGGGCTCATTGCCCTCCATCACCGCGACGACGGAGTTTGTCGTCCCGAGGTCAATGCCAATAATCTTGGCCATAATTTACTCTCCTTGAAAGACTTAGCGCTGATCTTAGTGCGCTTTAGTCAACTTATGCACTCTATCAAACCTGAGTCTATCATTGTTAAATTCCGTGCTGCAATCGCCGCGCCGGGGCAACTGTTATCATCCGCGCACAAAACGTAGAACCGGCTCTCAGCCGGTTCGCGCCGGCTGGAGAGCCGGCGCTACGTCCGGAGGTGCTTCAGATGATGCTTCCCTCAAATCCTCAACCCGCCTGGATCAGCGCCAGCACGGCCGAGATGGAGGTGCGCACCCGCACCTTCATTCGCAGCGTCTACGGCTGGATGTTCGGCGGCCTGCTGCTGACCACGTTTGCGGCGCTGTGGGTCGTCATGTCGCCGGCGTTGCAGGCGGTTGTTCTTCACAATCCGATCGTCGCGATCGGTCTGATTTTCGTCGAGCTCGGCATCGTGTTGTTCCTGTCGTTCGGCATCACGAAAATGTCCGCAGCCACCGCGGCATCCGCGTTTCTGGTTTATTCGTTTCTCAACGGTCTGACGCTCAGCGTGATCTTCTGGGCGTACACGCAGGCGTCAATCGTTCAGGCCTTCCTCACCGCGGCGGCAATGTTCGGCGCGATGAGCGTCTACGGTCTGGCGACGAAGCGCGACCTCACATCGTGGGGCTCGTTTTTCTTCATGGGCTTGATCGGAGTCCTGATTTGCGGGGTGGTCAACATTTTCCTGCTCTCCTCCGCACTTTCGTTCGCCATCTCCATCATCGGCGTCTTCGTCTTCCTCGGCCTCACCGCCTGGGACAATCAGAAGCTGAAAAAAATGGCGACAGTCACCGGCACGATGCAGGAGAACGTGGCCGTGATCGGCGCGCTCGCTCTCTACCTCGACTTCATCAACCTGTTCCTTTTCCTGCTGCGACTTTTTGGTGATCGGCGGCGTTGAAACGCTTCGCCGCCGTTCTCCTTCTCACCGCCTGTGCGACATCACAGCCGAGCGATTCTGCGCGGCTGAAACAGATCGCGGGCGACTATTGGCAGCACGAGCTGCAGCGGAACGTTGGGCTGCAGATCAAATTCGGCATCCCGACGCAGCATCTGCCGGACGTCTCCTACGCACAGGCGCAGCGTGACGCCGACTCTGCGCGCTCGCTTTTACATCGACTCGACGCAGTTCGGCCGTCAAATCTCGGCGAGGACGAGCGGATCACGCTCGGAATCCTGCGATGGGAGAACCAGCTCGAAGTCGATGGCCTCCAGTACTTTTGGTACCGCTTTCCCGTCACGCCGTACACATTTCAATTCCGCGGAATCGCTCAGTTGTTCAGAACGAATCTCAACGAAGCGGATCGGCGCCGGCTGCTCGGCGAAGTTCCTCGCGTCGCCGATCAGCTCATCGAAGTACTCAAGCAGGAGCAGCAGCGCGGCATTGTGCTGCCGAAACCGGAGATCGCGCTTGTCAGGGCGAGCTTCACTGCGCTGAACATGCCTGGATTCGAACGTCTCGTCGATTTCGTGACCGCGCAGGAGCCATCGGCGCCCGCCGGCATCGGCCTTTCGCAATATCCAGGCGGCGACGCAGCGTACCGATTTTTCATCAGGGAGCGAACGACCCTCGATCTCACGCCGCAACAGATTCACGAGCTTGGCGTACGCGAAGTCGAGCGCATCAACGGCGAAATGAAGCAGGCGCGCGATTCCCTCGGATTCAAAGGCACCAAGGCAGAGTTTGACCAGTTCCTGAAAACAGATCCGCGATTCTTTGCAAAAACTCCGGATGAGGTCGGCCAGCGGCTGACGGCGGACATGCATCGGATCGAGCCGCACATTCCACAGTTTTTCGATCGCGAGCCGAAGGCCAAGTACGACGTGCAACGCCTCAATCCTGCGCTCGAGGGCTC
>QHVY01000424.1 GCA_003223695.1 Acidobacteriota bacterium | reverse complement strand
GATATTCTTCAGTATCGGCTCCCTCCTCTTTTTTTATCTGTTTTTCAAGTCGACATATATTCCCAGGATTCTGTCGGCGTTCGGCGTGTTTGCGTCGGTCGTCGTGACGATCATGTGTTTTGGCAGTCTGATCTTTCCCGAACGCGAATCGACACTCCAATACGGCTGGGCGCCGATGGCCGTGGCCGAAGTCACAACCGGCCTCTGGCTGATGTTGTTTGCGGTTAAGACCAGATAAGGAGGCAACCATGCACCCAACCGACAAAGCTGCACGCGTCGCAGGGGCGGTATATCTTTCATTGGTATTCACCGCCCCCTTGCGTCTCATTTACATTCCCAGCACTCTGTTTGTGCAAGGGAACGCGACTGCGACAGCCAACAACATCGCCGCGCACGAATGGCTGTTTCGTTTCGGCATCGTCGGCGACCTGCTCACCGGTACCATCAGTATCTTCCTCGTGCTGGCCTTTTACCGATTGTTCAAGGCTGTGGACCAGAACCAAGCTACGCTGATGGTGATCCTCGGCGGGCTGATGGTAGCCCCGATCTATTTCCTCAACTCGCTGAATGATGCCGCTGCTCTGTTGCTCGCGCGTGGCGCCGATTTCTTATCTGTTTTCCAGAAACCTCAGCGGGACGCTATAGCCATGCTATTCCTCCGCCTGCATCATCATGGCGTTGTTGCCAACGAGATTTTTTGGGGGTTGTGGCTTTTTCCATTGGCGCTCCTTGTGCTCAAGTCGGGCTTCTTTCCCCGCTTCCTGGGAGTTTGGTTGATCATCAATGGCTTCGCTTATGTGATCGACAGCTTCACCGGCTTGCTATTACCGCAATACGAAGACATGGTTTCTAACATCATGTTCCCCGCGCTCTTCGGCGAGCTGGCGTTCATGTTGTGGCTTGTGATCAAGGGCGCAAAGGTGCAACCACTGGCCGTCGCACCCGCATGAACCATGAAAGCGATCACTTATCACCGCTACGGCTCACCCGATGTTCTCGAGTATGAGGACATTGAAAAGCCGGCGCCCGGCGACAATGAGGTTTTGATCAAAGTCCGCGCGGCTTCCGTGAATCCATTTGACTGGCACTTCATGAGAGGCTCGCCGTACTTCCTTCGCATCGTGGCTGGGTTGCGCAAACCAAAGATGACGCGACTCGGCGTCGATGTGGCCGGGCAGGTCGAGGCGGTTGGCAGAAACGTAACGCAGTTTAAACCGGGCGATGAAGTGTTCGGCGTGTGCCGCGAAGCCTTCGCCGAGTATGCACGTACTTCCGAGTCAAGCTTGGTAATGAAGCCGGGTAACGTGACGTTTGAGCAAGCCGCTTCTGTACCTGTGGCGGCAATCACCGCATTGCAGGGCCTTCGCGATAAGGGACACATTCAGCGGGGGCAGACGGTCTTGATCAACGGTGCTGCAGGAGGCGTGGGTACGTTCGCCGTGCAGATCGCCAAGTCATTCGACACAGACGTGACCGGCGTATGCAGCACGAGGAATGTGGAGATGGTGCGCTCCATCGGGGCGGATCGCGTCATTGATTACACCCAACAAGATTTCGCCAAAGGCACGCAACGTTACGACCTGATTTTCGATCTCGTGGCGACCCACTCGTTGCGGGCATACAGGCGCGTCTTGAATCCGAATGGCACTTGCGTCATCGCTGGAGGACCCTCGCAAGTGCTGGCCATCCTGACTTCTGCATTCGAAGTGTTTGTGTTGTCCCCATGCGCGAGCTCATGGAGGCCGGAAAGGTAACGCCGGTCATCGACAGGCGTTATACGTTGAGCGAAGTTCCTCAGGCGATGCGGTATATGGAAGAAGGGCACGCTCGAGGAAAAGTGGTCATCACTGTTTAGGGCGTGGCGGGAGTGGTTGGAGAGGTCGGGCCGTCCGGGATGCTGGGGGCCGCGCAACTCGCGGGTAAATCGCCTCTCTTGCGGATACGTGATGCCCTGTTTCGCGTTCAGGACGCGCACTCCCAAGTGGATAGTGAGGCCGTCAAGCGATCGATGGTATGTTCATCGGTGAACGGGTTTAGGACGTCTGCTTTGAGCCAGCGTTGTCCACGATAGTGTGGCAGCGTCAGGCAGACTTCGGCCTTCTTGAGCAGGTGATTCTGGAGGGTTGCGCAGTGCGCGTCGGTGCTCTTGTGTGGCCGAAAGCACACGATGTTCGTATCGATTGCGCCCGGGAACTCAACGAGCTGCGTCTGCTCCAATCCTCGGCGGAGGTGCTCTGCAAGCTCGATCCTGGTGTCGACGAGGCGTGCGTAGTGGGCCATGCCGAGGTGCTGCATGCTTAGAAGCAGTGGAATGATGTCGGCTTGCCGCGATCCTTGAAGGGAGAACTCGCCGAGGTTTTTTGACGGACTGGCGGCGTTCATGTAGGGCGCGGCAACATGAAAATGCTCGTGTGCGGCGCCGATATCTTTGAAGAGGATCATCGAGCTGGTTGTCGCGAGGTATGCCCATTTGTGGAGATTGAATGAGACTGAGTCGGATTGCTCGATCCCGTCGAGTTTCGACCTATGAGTTTTTGAGAACGCCAGTGCGCCGCCATAGACGGCATCGGTGTGTAGCCATAATCCATGTTCAGCTGCTACGCGGGCGATCGCGGGCAGCGGGTCGATATTGCCGGTGATCGTCGTACCAGCGGTGGCGACGACACAGAAGGGCTCTTGGCCTGCATCACGTGACCGCCGGATCTTCTGCTGTAGGTCGTCGATATCCATGCGTGAGTGTTCGTCGGCGTGCACGGGAATCACGCCAGACGTACCGAGTCCCATCACCATTGCTGCTTTCTGCAGTGACGTATGCGCAGACTCCGATGCCAGTACCACGGGGGAGCGTTGTCGGCCCCACAGACCATTCCGGCTATTTGTGAGCCTAGCGTTTCTTGCGGTTACCAGCGCTTGCAGATTCGCCAAGGTGCCGCACGCTAACATCCCGCCGCCACTGTTTGCTCCCAGGCCGAAGCGCCCGGCGAACCAGCGCATGACTGCCGGCTCAACGTCGGTGAGGAATGGTGCCATCTCTTCGGCGAGCATGTTGTTCTTGCTTGCCGCCATCAGCATGGTGCCGGCCACAGCCATCGTTGTGGGCATTGATTCCATGTTGCCTATGTAGCCGGGGTGAGCGAGATTGCGCGATTGACGCAAGACAAACTGGGCACGCTCAAAGAGCTCGTCTTCTGTCAGGGGCGTCTCAGGGAGCACAAAAAAGTTCGGGAATGCGCGCGGTTCCGGTGAGGGCGTGCGAGATGCGGCGTCCGCAAGATGATCGAGGAGTAGGTCAACGGTGCGAACAAGCAGCTCTCTTGCGTGCGCACGCGTGTTTCCTCGGGGATCGATGAATGCAGCAGTTTCCATTGCCTATCACCTCCGCGCAAATTTGTGCGTTACCTACTTGTTCTGCAGAATTCCTGCTATTGGGATAATTGCGCTTGCGGAATCTATGGCTTGAATGGATCGACAATGCGCGCTCTTGTTGCAATGTCGACAAGCGTGCGGATCAACACTCGCTCGCCGCGCTCGAGATCGGCGATCGGATTCTTCTCGTCGACGTCGTGGCCAGGATACGGTTTGTCGGGAAACCACATCCCGAAGGCGATCGAATTCGGCAGGCGTTTGGCGTATGTCCCACCGCCGGAGATCGCAGGCTTTGGATTTTTCTCTCCGGTTGCTGCTGCGTAATCGCGAAGCAGTCGGCGAACTAGCTTTCCTTTCGGGTTGAATGACAGCGGTTCGTCTTCGTAGAAGCCGCTGGGGACGAGCGCTGCCCCATGCTGCGAATTGAAATGGGCGACGAATTCTTTCAGGTGCTGCTCGAGTTGTGGTCCGGTGCGCGGTGGAATGCGGCGGATGTTGATGGTCAACGTCGATTTCTTCGGATCGTCCGGATCGGGTTTGATGGTCGCTACGTTGATTGCGTATCGGCCCCACAGTGGATCGCTGTCGCTGATGTCGAGGCCGGCGCCGTAGAGATCGGCGCCGGCGATCCGTGCAAACGCCAGAAGATCATCGGCGCCGCCAGCCGGCAGCTTCGCCTCCATCGCGCCTGCCAGCCCGACCAGCGCGTTGCGGCCTCCTTCGAGATTCATTCCAGCGTGCGAGGAGTGCCCATATGCAACGATCCGAATCACGTCACCATCCGCTTTCGTCACCAGGCGCGTTCCCACGGGCATGTGGAATGCCGCGAGCTCATCGATCAAAGGCGACCAGTCGGGTGCTCCGCTGGTCCATCGCAGAACGAGCTCGGCGTTGTCGGGGACAATGCTCGTCGAGAGGCCAGCGGTAAGTTTGGTGACTGCGTAAGGTTTCGAGGCATCGCGCTCGGCCAGTGGAGTGGTGACGCTGAGCGAATTCCACGCTTTTTCCCCGACGACCACAGGGAAGCTCGAATCGAGCACCAGCGAGTAATCCGGGGGAGCGTGCTTTGCGAGGTATTCGGTCATGTCAGTGGAACCCGATTCCTCATCGCTGCCGACTAGCAATCGAATGGTGTG
>QHVY01000423.1 GCA_003223695.1 Acidobacteriota bacterium | reverse complement strand
GCTGTTGATTGCGATCAACGTGGCATTCTGGGCAGCAGTGGCATGGCTCGCGTGGTGGTGTGTTCAGCGCCTAACAGTGCGGCGGCGCGCTGCGGCAGATTGAACACCGACGGTGCCATTCGCAAAGATGACGCGCGTTCCGTCGCTGAGCGTGAGCACTCCGTTCGCGTAGCCGATGCCGGTCAGCGTCTCCGAAAACACCGTGACCAGCTCCATGGGCGATGTCGAGCTCGCGAAATCGAGCTGCATCAGAGTGCCGATGCGATTCCCTCCGCCGTCGAGGTCGTTGGTCATCGTGACCGTCACTCCAGTTGGATAGAAGCGGCTGATCTTCAACGTGTCGCTGCCGATGTGAAAACGGCCGATGAGAGTGTCGGACGCATGGCGGCGGCGATGGAGATCGCGGACGACCAGCGTTCCCGGATGGACGTGGACGGCCTCGCGGATCATGTAATCGAGCGGATTGTTCGGATCGACGATATTTTCGTCGTAGCGCGAGCTGGCCCACGACGACTCGAACCGCATGCCGATCGCATCGAACTGCGCATTGCTGATCGTGAAGAGGTTCTGATTGTTTCGGCCTAACGGCAGATCTTGATTGCCTCCGTTCACGGTGTAAGTCGAAAACGCCGGCGTGACCGCTTCGCCATCGAAGGCCGGGCCGCGGTACGCCGATGGGCAGACGAGACACGTGGAGTCGCGATACAGGCGCACGTCGCCGTTTGCGTAGCCGTAGTGGTCATACGAATAGCTCGTGTTTTCCGTGGTCACGGTGTACGAACCGAATCTCGAGAGAAATCGCCCCGTTCCGCTGTTGAAATAGGATGAGGTGAATGCAAGGGGAGGCGGCGGGGAAGGCCGCGCAAAAATCATTTCGTAAAACGTATCCGCCGGAATGTCCGCGAAGTCATTGTTCGGATTCGCATTCGTCGATGCGTACAAATATCCGGCGACCGCGCTGGTGGACGACAACACCGCGAGCGTCGAAGGAGAGGTCTTGTCCGGATAGTTGCCCGAGTAGCCGCCGAATGAAAACGTCTGATTGAAATCGGGCGAGATCATGAAGAAGAGACTCGACGGCAAGCCCTGCAACCAGTCGAAGTCCACGCTCCAATCCTCGCCGATGTCCTTGAGAAGCGTGTTGACGAGCGAGAGCTCCAGCACGCTATACGGCCCGTAATTCCACCCCTCGGCCCAATCGCCGCCGGCGAGCCGTTGATTCATGATCGGCACTTCGTTCGCCAGCTTCGATCGCAGCAGCGTGAAGAAGCGATCGGCATCCGGATTGTCTCCCGCGGTCGCGACCGCGACGAGAGCGATGCCCTGCAGGTATCCGGCGTAATAATTCTCGACCGGCCACGACTCCGCGTAGCCAGGCGTGTTGTGATACCAGTCGATCCATTTTGTCGCCACGCGAACGATCGTCGCCCGCTCGTCAGGCGTGAATGTGCTGTACAGCCAGTCGTAGGCGAGCATCAGATCGCGAAGCTGAAAGCGAATGTCATAACCCGTGTCGCGACCGAAATCGCGCTTGCCCGTGTCGTAATCATTGGCGATGCGCATGGCCAGCGTGTGCGCCGCCTGCGCGAGATTTGCGTCGGGCGCGAGCTGGTTCTGCAGTCCGAGGAGCGGAATGTAATCTTCGGGATCGTAGATGCGATCCTCGAACTGGGCTGATGTGACATCCGGAAATTCGGTCAGGGCATTGCGAAAGGCGGTGACCGCCGCACCGAAACGCTGCGATGCGACGTCGCTGCGCGATCGTGTGGCGGCAATACGACTGGGGAGATAAATTCGGGGATGCGGCATCGCCGCAATCGTCGAAGTCGGGACCGGCGCAGGCGGCTTGACGATTGTTAGGCCGGAAATCGATTGTGACGCGACCTGCGTGCCGCCTCCATCGAACGCGCGAATCTCGAGCGTTCCGTCGCCTGCGGGAATTGCCGCAATCGAGAAAAGCGGCTTGAAAAACGGAATCATCGGGCCGAACGAATGCGCCTCTTCTGTGAGCTGCGTTCGACGCGGATCGATCAGCGGCAACGGAGTGGCATTCCAGAAAGCCTGAAGCTGACGGATTCGGGAGTTGAAGGGAATGGCGATCGCGGGACTGATCAGCGTCATGATTCGCGGCGCCTGCGCGTTCGGCACAGCGACATGCAGCGCGGGCGTGAGCGGCTCCGTCGGCTCGGTAGCATCAGAGGCCACCGGCATGATCGGAGGATCGTCTCCCGAGTCGGTCAGCCTGGCGGTGAACTGCGTGGTGACCATTTGCGCGTGCGCAGTGGCGGCGAGGAAAAGGAGAACAGCGACGCGCTTCATCCGGAACCGGTGATTTTACACGGTCGGCTGAACGTAGAACCGGCTCTTAGCCGGTTCGCGCCGGCTGGAGAGCCGGCGCTACGTCGCGCGAGTCAACTGGAAGCGGCGATTTACACGGTCGGCTAGACGTAGAACCGGCTCTTAGCCGGTTTCGCGCCGGCTGGAGAGCCGGCGCTACGTCGCGCGAGCTCAGCGAATACTCGAGCGTTGCACGGATTTCGTGCGCCGCGGCGCTTTTGACGTTGCTGTTTCGCGCGCAGCTA
>QHVY01000422.1:3348-6135 GCA_003223695.1 Acidobacteriota bacterium | reverse complement strand
GACGGAATCCATACGATGCTTCGAGATTGACGTCCGGCTTCGTCGCGAGCTTCGCCAACCGGATCTCCTCTTCGGCTCGCGCTGTCTCCGCCTCGAGCGCAGCGATCGCTGGCGTTGATGGCGGCATCGTCACCGCTTCCGCGTTTGCGTGATGCATCATCGCGTGTGGTAGAGCGAACGGTGGGATCGTCTCCGTCAGTGGAAGATTCAGAAGTGCGCGGAGTCGTGCCAGCGCGCGATCGCGCATGCCGCGCTCCATGATGATTTCATGTTGAATATTCGTCGCCTCGAGCTTCGCGCGAATGATGTCGATTTGCGGCGCGGTGCCGACCTCGTATCGCGCTCGCGCCGCTTCGGATGTGGTCGAGGCAATTTTCGCGACGTCCTCGTTCGCGGCGATTTCATTCTCGGCTGCCGCCGCTTCGTAATAGGCAACGAGCACGTCGCGCGTGATCTCGGCGCGGCGCGCCTCGCTCTCATGCACCAACTGTTCGACAGCGAGTCCGGCCTCGCGCTGCAGCACGTTTCGCCGCTCGCGGCGGACAAACGTCTGCGATGCGCCCGCCATGTACATCGTCATGTTCGGGTCCGTCGAAAAGTCGATCTGCTGGTTCTGCACCCCGGCCATGAGCATCGGATTCGGCATCGCTCCTGCGCCCTTTTGTCGTGCGCCCGCAGCAGCGAGGTTCGCCTCGACTTCGCGGAGCGCTGGCGATGCGGCAAGCGCCGCGTCGACAATCGAATGCGGATCGTTCCAATCGAGCGCGGAGGCGCTCGCGGCGGTCAGGAGCACGCCCGCAATGCAGGCGAGTTGCTTTCGAAACATGAATTCCTCACTAGCTCAGAGTTCGTTGGAGAACGAGCGAGCGAGGATCAGATGAGAAGGATAGAGAGAGTGGCTAAGCGACGATTTGTCGGCGGAGAACCGAAGTCAATGCGCTGCGCCAGCATCGAGGGCGGGGCTGCGACGGTGGGAATGGCGACTGTGGAGAGCGCAATGAGCGGTGCCGAAAAGGTCACGGGCGCATGCGTCGCTTCCGTGTCGCGCGCGGGCGTGCAGTTTGTCTGATTGCAACACGCGGAGTGCGACATCATCGACATCGCGGCACCGGTCGAATGACTGCGGCAGCACGCCTTGCCAGCGCAGAAGCCAAAGCTCGCAGCGAGCGGAAGGAAGCCGCTCACGAGCAGGACGGCAGCGATAACCAGGATGCGGCGCATCATCGACGCCAACGCGGGGAGCCGGCTCTCTCATTCCGCAGCCTCCCGTCATTCCCGCGCTGCAGTGTTTCAGTGATAGAGAACAGTGGAGGTGTTCGTCTGGTGGATCTGCGCGCCCAGATGCGGTGGTTATTTATAGTTGGAGCAGCGCAGCGCATCAGACTACGACGATTTGAGAACGGCAGCGAGTGCCTTTGTCACCCGGTCGAGTCGTTCATCCGCTGTGCCGCCCATGCAGGTGTCGACGCATGCGCGCATCTCGTTGTCGATCAGCACAGCCGCCGTTTGATTCAGTGCTGCCTTGACGGCTGCAATCTGAATGAGGATGTCGTCGGCACAGCGATGATCGATCACCATCTGCCGAATACTGCGGAGATGACCTTCGGCTCGAGCCAGCCGGTCGGCGAGCGCTTTCTGCGCCTGCTCGCTCAGGTACTCCTCAGTTTGCGCGAGTTTTCGCTTTCCCTTCGACGGCATGCTTCCTCCTACCGTGCTGCGGGCACGAGTTCACTCATCAAACGCTGCTCCGTTTTGAAGACATCGCCAAGGCAGCAGTCGCCTTTCGGATTTCTGACCTCGCACGCGCAATGACCGGCTTTCACCTCAGCGGTGATCGTCGCGAACGCAGTGGCTTTACCGCAGCGGTTGATTTCGACGCGAATGGATGCTGGCGTGTACTCGAAACAGTAACAGACCGGCACACTATCGACGTCGGGATGTTTTGCATGAACCGCCACGACGATTTCGGATTCGGTGAAGATTATGTCGGCATCGAAGTAGACCACCGGACACGTCGCAGTCGCACAAAAGCGGGGATTCTGCGGCACACCGCGCCGTAGAGCCTCGGAAGTCAGAAGCGCTTTCAACGTGATCGGGTCAAGGCTTACACCCTTCTCACCGCATCTCGGGCAAACCTGGCCGTCGTTTTCGCAAGAACTACCAGGGCAACAAGAGCTCACTTCACCACCGTCGCTTTGTACGTTGGCAACTTCTCTGTAACCGCGTGAGCGATTTTCTCCGGCGTGACTTTCGTCGGGTCATACGTGACGACGCCTTGCTTCTGTTGATAGGAAACGCGCGCGTCCTTCACGCCGTCAACCTTTCGCAGAACCTGGCGGACCGCGGTCGCGCACGAGCCACATGTCATCCCATCGATATGCAGGATCACTTTGCTGTTCTGTGCACCGAAGGCAACGCCAAATACCGCCAACGTGATGGCCAGAACGGCAACAACTTTCTTCATTGTCTTTCTCCTTAACCGAGCACCCAGTTCGACCAGCTGGGAAATGTCAAAAGGGTGATCACAATGGCGGTCACGATCCACAACACGATCCGGTTGATCCGCTGCACGCGCGCCATCCCTTCCGTCTCGCAAATTGATCCCGGCTCACATGCTTCGGCCGGGCGCCTTCGATAAGCGAGATAGAACGCACCGCTGAGAAAGAACAGTGTGATTGCCATAAGGATCGGTCGGAGGGGCTCGTACTTGACCAGCGCTCCGAAGCTGGTCAGGCCGAGAAACGCTGCCGCGATCGGACCGATGCAGCAGATCGAGGCGCCGAATGC
>QHVY01000422.1:0-3288 GCA_003223695.1 Acidobacteriota bacterium | reverse complement strand
CTTTGCCACAGCGAGGAACTGCGTCTCGAGATCGCCATCCTCGCCATCGATGAAGCGTTTGCGGCAGGCTTGCTCGATCGCTTTGCGCAACGTTGAGTCCTGCTCCGCACTAATAGTCGTCCTCGCTGCCAGTCGCTTCACTAACCGGGCGGCGATGGTGCGGGCCTCTTGTTCACTGAGACGATCCACGGACGCGGCATCAAACCATCCACCACTCGACTGAAACGAAGCGAGCAGCTCGGCACGGGCATCCGCTGCAACAGGATGGATTGATACACCATGGCCGGCAAAAAGCTGATCGAGCTGTTCCGGCGCAAGAATGTCATGAGAACTCTTCCAGCCGATTGCCACCCGCGTTCCGGCCTCGTTCAGCCATGCTCCCGCCACGCGACGATCACTGATCAAAGAGAGCAGCACCGGTTTTGACCGACTACCGCACCCAATCTTCGGCGCGGCGCCGCAGACCAGACCGACTTCATAGAACGTAACGCGTTGGGGATCGACCTGACTTCGCTCTATGAGCGCCGCGCTAACAGTTCCGGGGCGCGCACAAGCCTTCGTCGATTCCGTAGCTGGCACAGGCCCGCCGCCGACGGCCAGTTTGTAACCGGGCAGCCGCAGCTCCACCGCTCGTGCGATCGCCTCGGGCGTGGTTTTCGTGGAGTCATATGTGACCACCGCCTGGCCCTGCTCATACGACACTTGCGCATCGCTTACACCGTCAATTCCTTTGAGTGCGGACTTAACGGTGGCTGCGCAGCCACCACAGCTCATTCCCCCAACCTGAATAGTTACCTTTTCAGCACTGGACAGCGTGGCAGCAAGCATGAGACCGAGTACGAAGATCGTGGATCGCATTGTTGAGTGCTCCTTCGAACGTCAGACGATTATCCCCCCGGGGAGGATGTGGCGCGAAGTAAACATTTTCGCAACAGGCCATCTAAATTTTCGCCCTGACCGGTCCATTTCCACCTCGCCCCGGTCACCAGTCCGATGCTCCTTGATCTGAAACTTCATGAAGTCGTGAACGGCGCTTAGGGCCTTTGGATCTGTCGTCGTGACGCGCACTCGCCCGCCCGCGTCGACATCTTCGTAGCGATACGAGATGCGGGCGTGCAGGCGCTTCATCGTGGCCGTGCCGTTAGGTTCGTGGCCGTGGACAAACAGAGGCATCGAAAAGTCGTTCTTCGCCAGGGCGGCTGCAATGTGGCGAATGTGCGTTCGAATGATGCCGATTGTCGCCGCGTCTGCAGGATCGTTGGCGCGTAATTCGATCGCTCCGCCGTCCGCGAACAGACGAAAGTTGTGATGCGTCGCTTCATGGCTCATTCCAAACGTGTCGTGGCGCGCATCGACGTGCTGGCTGTGCTGCGCCATCATGAAAAGGGCGAAAACGAGAATCATTGAGAATCCTCCTTCGGTTCAATCAGGGAATCGAGCAGGTGCGCCATCTCACCGTCGCGTGTGGACTGCAGTCGGGCATCCCAATCGGCGACGATCTCTCTCATTGCCACTCGGACCGTCGTCAAACGTGAGATTTGTTCATCGATCTCTCTCAACTTTTGAGCAGCAAGATCACGGACCCTGTGGCATGGCGGATCGCCCGACGCGCGCTGGCGGAAAATTTTCGCCAGCTCATCGAGGGTGAATCCGATTTCAAGAGCTCGCCGGATTGACACATCGCCTGGAGGCCGTCCGTCTCGGCATTCCGATCTACGTGCTGACGCCCCGAGCGATTTACAAAACGGAACGATCCCGAGTGATGGCAGTCGTTCGCGACGAGAACTGGTTCCGCTGCCAATGAACGTTTTGTTACAGGCTCGTCATCCCGGGATGAAATCGACCCTCCGCCGGTTCTTTCCGCATGAGCAAACCCTTCGATCGACGTAAATTCCTCAAAGTCTCCGGCATGTCTCTCGGCGTGGGAGCGCTGATCTCGGTCGCTCCCGCTCTGGGTGCCGGCGGTCCGGCCGCTCGAGTGCGCGACTTTTTCCGCAGAAGGAACGGCGAAGTGGTAAAGCCGTTCACCCTCGTTCAGCTCAGCGATGCTCATGTCGGATTCCAGGGCCCACCGAATCCCACTGGAACCAAAGCATTCGAGCGGGCGATCGACATCGTCAACGGACTCAACCCGCAGCCAGAGCTGATTCTCTTCACCGGCGACCTAACACATGAGGCCGAAGTCCCTGGCGAGCACGCCAGGAGAATGCAGCTGTTTCAAACGCTGACTTCACGTTTGAAAACGAAGAAGGTGCTCTATGTCCCCGGCGAACATGACGCAGCATTGGATAACGGAGTTCTTTACAGGCAATTCTTCGGAGAGACGCACTACGCGTTCGATCATCGCGGCGTTCACTTCATTGCGCTCGACAATGTCTCATCGGGAAAGCCGGCCGTGGGCGCGGAGCAGATTGAATGGCTCAAGCGCGACATCGCCCGTTATCCCCACACGACGCCGATTGTTGTCTTTACACATCGGCCATTGTTCGATCTGCGCCCCGACTGGGAGTGGTTCACGCGCGACGGCGATGATGTTCTCAATGTCCTCGCTCCTTATGAGAACGTGACGATTCTCTACGGCCACATCCATCGTCACGACGTCCACGAGAGCGAACACGCGATGCATTACGCCTCGCGCTCGATGATCTTTGCTTTTCCCGACCCAACCACGACCGGCGACAAGAAACCTGTTCCGTTCGACAAAGAAAAGCCTTTCGCGAATCTTGGCCTGCAATCTCTCGCCGAAAGGAGAGGCCGGCTTGGTGTCGATGACGTCGAGCTGTCGCTCCAGGAATTCTCAGGCACGGACGGCGTACAGCAAATCTTGAAGTCAGGAGAGCTCCTATGAATCGATTCATCGCTATGGCTGTGGCTGTTCCTCTCTTTGTCGTCGGTATGGCAGCGTCGATGGATACACCGCCGCGCGTCGTGACCATTTCCGCAAAGCGATTTGAATTCACGCCGAACCAGATCACTCTCAAGCGCGGCGAGCCGGTCACGCTGCGGGTTTCAGCCGAGGACCGCGATCATGGCTTCTATCAGAAGGATTTGAAGATCGATCTCGACCTAACGCCCGATCACGCGTCGGAGGTGACGATTACGCCCGACAAGAGTGGACGTTACGTGGTCATCTGCGATCACTTCTGCGGCTCAGGACACGGCAACATGAAGATGGTGATCAACGTCGAATGAACTTCGCTCATCTGCATCTCGTCCTCACGCATTTTCCGCCGGTGCTCAGTCTCGGCGGCGCATTCGCGGCGGCGGTGGGACTCCTGCGCCGCCGCC
>QHVY01000381.1 GCA_003223695.1 Acidobacteriota bacterium | reverse complement strand
TTGAAGCAATGACGAGAAATGTGACGAGAATGGGGAGGGACTTCCGCATGGTCTTTTCTCCTTTTGGTTAAATGGTTAATGTTATTGTTTACGTTTTTATTGGCTGATCGATTGGTAGTCACACACGAAGACCTTCGATCCCGGTCCTCTTCCGTTTCACGTGAACCGCTGTTGTCTTCTGCACCACCTCCTTTCGGCGGGCAGGCATAGTTCAATCGCGCAGCCACATGGCACGCGAAGTGAACCCATTGATCTGTAGACGGTTACGGCTGAGGCGGGGCGGAGCCGCTGTCAAAAAATTCTGCAGATCAGCGGAGGTTTTGATGAATCACGACGAATTCGTTGGACAAGTTCAGGCTCGTGCGCGGCTCGGCTCGCGCGGGGATGCCGAACGCATCATTCGCGCGACGCTGGAAACGCTGGCGGAGCGGCTCGACCCGGGTTTCGCAGACAATCTCGCGGCGCAACTGCCGCAGGAGATCGGACGGCATCTGCTCACCGACGTCAGCTTCGAGCGGTTGTCACTCGATGATTTTTTCAAGCGCGTCGGCGCGCGCGAAGGAGGCAGCACCGAGCTGCCCGATGCGGTCTTCCACGCGCGATGCGTGATGGAGGTTCTGCAGCTCGCGGTCACGCCGGGCCTCGTTGAAAAGTTGCACGAGGTGCTCCCGGCCGAGTTCGAGCCACTGCTCGAAGGGAGTCAGGGGCGGTTGGAACGTGGCGCGGGCTCTCAGCCCGCGCGGACCGGCTGAGAGCCGGTCCCACGTTAGGTCGCGAGACTCTGCTGATACAGGAACAGCGCCCACGGCCGCATGCCGAACGAGTGCGGCACCTCGCGATGCTCGTGTTCCAGCCAGTCGTTGATCGGCAGCGTGAATCCCGTTTTCCTGCGCGTCAGAATCGACTCGGGCAGCGGAGTCTTCGGCGAGTGCGCCAGCAGTTCTTTGCCGTCGCGCCGAAGGCTTGTGAACACCGCGGGCGCCACTTTACGCAGCAGGAACGCGTCGACGAGCGGCACGCGCACCTCGAGTGAGTGCGCCATGCTCGCCCAATCGATATCGCGAAGCAGTTGATTGCGCATGAACAGCGCCGCCTCGAGCGCCGCCACACGCGCGAATGCAGAGCCTGGATCAGGCGTGATCGTCTCGCGAATCAAATCGAGGATGCCGAGGCGCTTCAAGCCCTCTTCCGCGGTCTCGTCGCCCACAACGTCAGGCAGCTCCTCGGGAAGGAAAAGGCCGCGCTTCATCAGATACGCGCCTTCGTACGAGTGGGCGTACTTCAGCGTGTGTGCCGTCTTCGGACTGAACTTCGCGTGGCTCTTCGGCATCACCTTGCTGTACCCGCGCTCGAACGCGCGCGCTGCTGTCGGCAGATGACGAAACAATCCGAGGCTGCGAACCAGGCGCGGGATGATGCGAAAGGTCGAATAGCCGCCGAACAACTCGTCCCCGCCAGTGCCGGACAGCGCGACTTTCCATCCGAGCTCGGACGCCGCCTTGCACACGAAATACGAATTCAAACCGTCGATCGACGGCTGATCCATCGCATCGAGCGCATTCGGCAGCTCGTCACGAAATCGCTGACCGGTGAGCGTCCACGTGGCGTGCTGCGTCCCGTACTGCCGCGCGACGACCTCAGCGAGCGGCGCTTCGTCTTTGCGCGTGCCGAAGTACTCCTCGAATCGAAGCGTCACCGTCCGCATGAGCGTGCCCGTCTCTGCGGCGAGCGCGACGACTGTGCTCGAGTCGCGGCCCGAGGAGAGAAATGCGCCGACGGGCACGTCACTGACGAGGTGATAGCGAACGGATTCGGCCACCGCGTCGCGGATGATCTCCTGCCGCTCCCTTTGCGAATGCGAGCGTGAATGGACCGCGTCGCGCAACACTGCGGCAAGCGAAAAGTACGGCACCGGCTGCGATGCGCCCGCAGGGGTGATCGTCATCCAGCTTCCTGCCGGCACGGCGCGAATCGACCAATACATTGTGAACGGCTCGGGGACGCTCCCACGCAGGAGGAATCCGGCGATTCCGGCAGGATCACGCGCCGTCGACACGGCGCCGCCCGCAATGAGCGCTTTCACCTGGGAAGCGACGCGCACGGTCGTGCCGTCGTTCGCGTAGTACAGCGGCTTGATTCCGTACGGATCGCGGGCGAGGAACATCGTTCGGGTGCGCTCGTCCCAGATGCAGAATGCGAACATGCCGCGAAGCTTCGGCAACATCGCCGCACCCTCTCGGCGATACAACCGCAGCAGCACCTCGGTATCAGAGGTTGTGTCGAAGTCTTCACGAAGCTCGTCGCGCAGCTCTCGGTAGTTGTAGATTTCGCCGTTGAAGACGATCGCCAGATCGCCCTCGCGCCCGAGCATCGGCTGATTGGCGCGATCGGCGACATCGATGATCGACAGCCGGCGGTGCGCGAGCGCGACGCGGCGATCGTCGCTGAACCACTGTCCGGCGGCATCGGGCCCGCGCAGGCGCATGC
>QHVY01000380.1:3260-4068 GCA_003223695.1 Acidobacteriota bacterium | reverse complement strand
TGGACAATAGAATACCACCGCCAGTGCACTTATTTCGGTGCAGACGGGGCCGCTTTCTGGTCCCGGTACCACTGCACCTGATACATCTGCACATTCCGATTGTGCTCGGCAATATTGGTGGCAAAGGCGTGCGAGCCGTCGTGCCGCGCGACAAAATAGAGGAAATTCGTCTTCGCTGGAGCCGCCGCCGCCAGAAGTGACGCCATTCCCGGATTGGCAATCGGGCCGGGTGGGAGGCCGGGAAAGCGATAAGTATTGTAGGGCGAGTCGATTTCCAGATCGACCTTGAGGATGTTGCCGTACCAGCGATTCGCCAGTTTCAGCGAGTAGATGATCGTCGGATCAGCATCGAGCAGCATGTGGCGCTGCAGGCGATTGAGATAAACCGACGCCACCAGCGGTCTCTCCTGCGGCAGCTTCGCTTCAGTTTCCACAATCGAGGCGAGCGTCACCGTTTGGTGCGGATCGAGGCCGGTGGTGATGTAGGGCAGCTCCGATCCGAAATGCTTACGAAAATTATTTATCATTATTTGTACTATTTTGGTAACGGGTGTTCTCGGAGTGAGCTTGTACGTGTCAGGAAAAAGATAGCCTTCGAGCGTCTTCGCCTCGGGAGCGAGATCGCGGATCAGTTCCGGATCGGCGGTCGCCTTGTCCCAGTCTGCGGCGCGACCGAATCCGTCGGCGACGAAAATGCGTCCGATCGCGAAGCGATCCAGCCCTTCGCGAATCGTGACCGTCTTCAGGATGACGTCGCCGCGAATCAGCTTCTCGACGACGTCGGCTGCAGAAATCGCACGCGAGAATT
>QHVY01000380.1:0-3208 GCA_003223695.1 Acidobacteriota bacterium | reverse complement strand
GTCGCGGACGATTCCCTGTTCGCGGAAGTGACGGAGGATCGTCGCGGTGCGCTCTCCCTTGCGGACCTCCACATCCCTGACCGGTTGCGGATAGCCTTTGAACGGTGAGGTGAGAGCGCGCCAGAAAAAGTAGCCGCCCCCGGCCAGCAGGATCAGGAGAAAGATGACGATGGTGAAGAACGACTGAACGTATTTGCGGCAGCCGCCACGGCGAGGAGCTATGGCTGCCTCCGACGGATCTCGTCGAGGTAGGACTGCAGGATGACGGCTGCGGCGTACATGTCGATGTCGCGTTGCGCCTCGCGGCGTTTGCGTCCACTGGCCCGCAGTCTGTCCGCTGCGTCGGCCGTGCTCAGCTCCTCATTCCAGAGTACGACCTCTTTGCAGGTTTTCTGCCGCAGGCTCTCGGCGAAATCGCGAAAAGTCTGCTCGCGCGAATCGTGAAACTGCCGCCGGGGAATCCCGACGACGATGGTGTCAGCGCCGAGCTCGGACGCGAGCCTGGCCAGTCTCTCGATCACGTCGCCCTCGTTCGGGACGACGGAGTGCGGCGATGCCAGAACGCCGGAGTCGCTCACGGCCACACCGATCCGGCGGGTGCCGTAGTCGATGGCCATGATCGACACGCATGAATTGTAGCGGGTGGCATTTGGCGGGTGGCGGGTGGCCCCACCCGCTACCCGCTACCAGCCACCCGCTGCCCACCAATCGCCGTGTACAATTGCGTGAATTTCGGGGGCGATCCTCAATGAAAAATTTCAACCTCGACGCCATTCTCGAGGCGATGCTGAAGATCTCCGATCGCGTATCGGACCTCAATTTCTCCGTCGGCCGGGCGCCTCAGGTGGAAGTCGACGGGCAGCTCGTTCCGGTCAACTTTCCAGGCCTTCCGCGCCTGACGCCGTATCAGACGGAGATGATCGCCATGCACATGCTGCGAGGCGATCGCGAGCTGACGCGGACCCTCATGGCCAACGGCTCGGTGGACCTCTCGTACTCGATTCCGCAGAAGACGCGCTTCCGCGTGAACATTTTTGCACAGCGCGGGACGTATGCCATCGTGCTCCGCGTGATTCCCGACAGTATCCCGTCGCTCGAAGGGCTGAAAATGCCGCCGGAGGTGTACAACGTTCCGAAGTTGAAAAACGGGATTGTGCTCGTGACCGGCCCGACCGGCTCGGGGAAATCGACGACGCTGGCGGCGATCATCAATCAGCTCAATCAGGATTACGCATACCACATCATCACCATTGAGGATCCGGTCGAGTACATGCACCGTCACATCAAATCGACGGTCAACCAGCGCGAGGTCGGCTCGGATACCAAAACGTTCGCGCTGGCGTTGCGCGCTGCTCTCCGCCAGGCGCCGAAAGTCATCCTCATCGGCGAGATGCGCGACGTCGAGACCATCGAGATCGCAATGGAGGCCGCCGAGACCGGCCACCTCGTTCTGTCGACGCTGCATACAATCGATGCGGCGAAGACCGTCGATCGTATCGTCGGTGTCTTTCCGAAGGACCAGGAGCCTCAGGTCCGCACTCGTTTAGCGCAATCGTTCCGCTACGTGATCTCGCAGCGCCTGCTGCCAAAAACCGGCGGCGGCCGAGTGGCAGTGTTGGAGATTCTCAAGTCGACAATGCGCACCCGCGATTACATCCTCAAGGGTGAGAGCGAGGGACGCTCGCTCAATGATGCAATGCACGACGGTCTGGTCGACGGGATGCAGACGTTCGATGATGAGCTGGAGAAGCTGTGGAACGACGGAGTGATTACCAAAGAAATTGCGCTGGCATATGCGACGAATCCGACCAACCTCGCACTACGCCTGACCGATGAGCCGGCCTCCGCGACGAAGAAGGAGAGCGACGAGTCGATGCTTTCGTTGCTCGAATAGAACATGATCAAAATCGTTTGCACGTCCTGCCAGAAACCCCTCTCACTCGATGAAACCAAACTTCCGATGAAGGAAGTGACCTTTCCTTGTCCGGCGTGCAAGACGAAGCTGAGCGTTGACCGCCGAAAGCTGGAGGCGCCTGCGGCAGCGCCCACCGGATCTGAAGAAGCTGCAGCGAGCGAGGATGATGAAGGTTTTGGCGCTAAAGCGCTGATCGTTGGCAACGACAGTCCGCCGCTGCGTCAGGCGGCGAAGCTTGTGGGATTCATTCCCACACACATCGCCACCGCGCAGCAGGCTCGCGATTACTACCTCCAGGAGTTCCCTCCGGTCGTGCTGCTGAATCCCGCGCAGATCACCGCGCCGCCGCTGGAGTCGATGCAGCCGATCATCTCGCTGACCCCGAACGATCGCCGAAAGTCGTTTTTCATTCTGGTGTCGGAAAATCTGCGCACGCTCGACGGGAACGCCGCGTTTCTCTACGGCGTCAACCTCATCGTTGCCCAGAAGGACCTCGGCGCCTTTCAGCAGATCTATCGCGATGCTTTCGGATATCACGAACGCCTCTACAGCGCGATGAACTCCGTTGCCAAAGCGATGAATGCGTAGAAAAAAAGAAAGGGCGCCCGAAGGCGCCCTTCCTCTCGTTTTCAGACGAGACGGCTTTACTGCTGTTGCACACCTTCCGGATACTGCAGGAACGTACCGTTGGAGTAGATGATGTCGCAATCGAAGTTGGTCGTTGCGCCACCATTCGGCGAGCCTTGAGTGGCCGCGTCCTTACCGTAGGAGATGATCGCGTACACCTGAGCAGGCTTGCTCGTGTCACCCCAAGGCTGGTCAACGCCGAAGCCCCAGTTCGTACCCCAACCGTCTTTACGCGGGAACGTCTTCACGTAAGTCGGCGCAAGATACGTCGTGAGGTTATCGATCGTCGCATTGCCCGTCGGGAAGGTGAGGCCAGCCGCGTTGTAGCGGTTGACGTCAGTCGCGCGCGCTTCCCACGCGGTCGCGATCGTACGCATGTCGGCCATCGTCCTCTTCTGCTTGGAGCGCTGCATAGCTGTCAGCAGGTTCGGAATGGCGATAGCCGCCAGGATGCCGATGATCGCCACAACGATCAGCAGCTCAATGAGGGTAAAACCCTTCTGTCTCTTCATGACTCCTCCTTATGTGTTGAGACCGATGGCCATCCTTAATCCAACCTCGATGCCATGTGACCCTATCAGGCAAGTCCTTTATTTTTAGTACTTAAGGCTTGATAGGCAAAACGCTTATGGCATTTTTTGGCCGGCTTCTCGGCGCGGGACTGAC
>QHVY01000379.1 GCA_003223695.1 Acidobacteriota bacterium | reverse complement strand
CGATCGCGTGAAGACCCCGCTGATGCTGATCGAAGGGGAGGCGGACTATCGCACGCCGCCGATGGCCGGCGGGGAGATGATGTTTCGCGCGCTGAAGTACCGCCACATTCCGACGGTGATGGTGCGCTTTCCCGATGAGTCGCATGAGCTGTCGCGGTCGGGCAAGCCGTGGCATCGCGTGGAGCGGCTGCAGTACATCGTTGGGTGGTTCGACGAGTGGCTCATGGGCAAGAAGAATCCGGTGTTCGAGCGAGGGCTACGGACAACGGCGGCGACGGCTCCATGACAATCGCCCCTCACCCGGCCCTTCGGGCCACCCTCTCCCGGGGGGAGAGGGTTCTGGCGGCGGGCGGCAGGCCTTCTCCCGACGGGAGAAGGTGCCGCGGAGCGGCGGATGAGGGGACTCAGCGTCGCAACTCGTAGAGGGCCGATGAGCCAAAATCGCGCACCCGGCGCATCGCATAGCGGCGCGGATCGACTCTGAAGTAGGCGAGCGTGCGTGCGAGTGACTGTCCGTAATCGCGATTCTCGACGACGAACAATCGCGGGCGGCTCAGATCGGGATTGAGCACCTCGACTCTCGAGCAATAAAAAGCGAGCGGCATCTCCGACGGCGGCAGCGCCAGAACGGCATCTCCCGGCCGCGCCCGGACGTTCAACTCGCGCGCGATCTCCCGCACTGCGCGCAGTTCGCCCGTCTCGCGCAGTCGATCCGTCGTGAATCCTGTGATTGCCAAAGCGATAACAATCGCGGCGGCGATGATCGGCTCGCTCCGCTCCCACGGCCACGCTGCGGCTGCGGTGACGAATGCCAGTAGCAGAAATGGCAGCCACACGCGCGGAAACGGCAGGACGCGCTGAATAGCTATAGTAACGATTACTATAGCGAATCCGAGCCAGATCGGCTGACGCCAAACGGCGATCAGGAAGCCGATCGCGATCAGGATCTGCACCACGAGCGGAATTCCGACGAAGAGGTGTGCGCGAACGGTGGCAAGGTACGGCAGTAGATCGCGCACGAACTCGGAAAACGGCAACGGGCGTACGTAAGGATTCGACGTGATGGCGCCGAATCCGCTGACGATCAACGCCGGCGCGTAAAGCGCGGCGGCGATCAGGACGGCGACAGCCGCAGGGAGAATCGTTTTGCGCCGCCCCCACACCACCAGCATCAGAAACGGATAGAGCATCACCGGCACGGTGTAAAAACCGAGGGCGGCGGAGAGGGCGAAGAGCCAGGGGAGGTCGCGCGCGATGGCGATCACGCAGATCAGCACGAAGCAGCAGAGCAGCGTGTAGCCGCGCGCGTCGGTCGAGTAATCGATGAGCACCGGCGCCGACGCTGCGAGTGCGGTGGCGATGAGTCTGCCGCGAACGTGGGATGGGCTCTCAGCCCGTCCGCGCCGGCTGAGAGCCGGCGCCACGTTGTACGTCAGCGGAACGATCGCTACTCCCGCGAGGAAGGCCGGCAATCGCAGCGCCCACGCCGCGCTGCCAAACGCGAGATAGGAGAGATGCATCAGCAC
>QHVY01000216.1 GCA_003223695.1 Acidobacteriota bacterium | reverse complement strand
CTGCATCGCGCTCCTCGGCGTCTGGGCAATCGCGGCGACCATCATCGCCTTCAGCATTTTTGTGCGAAGGGATGTCTTCGGATGAGAGGCTGGCTCCCGGCCTTCCTGATTCTCACAGCTTGCTCGCAGGCGCCGGAAGAGCCGGCCGATACACGCGAGCCGATCGCAGTGCAGTACGTTGGCGGTGGTGAACTGGCGGTGCATTCGCGGCCCGCTGATATCACACCGGTGATTACGCGTTTCCAACATGGCGAAAGCGTTCCGGTGTTGTCGAGGAAGGGCGAGTGGGCCGAGGTTCGGACGGCGAGCGGGAGCGGGTGGGTCCATCAAAAGGAATTGGTCAGTGCGGAAGAGGCGGCGCAGACCAAGGACAACCCGAATCCGAAGTTCGCGCATCCTCCGGCTCCGATCACCGCTCCGGGAACGCATGGCACGATCTACATCGAGGCCGATGTGAATACCGATGGCGACATCACGAACACGACGATCATCGAGAACACGACGGGATCGCAAATGCTCGCCGATCAGAACGCGTTCGCCCTCAAGCGATCGAAGTTCTATCCGATCACCCTTCGCGGCGAGCGCAAGCCGTTCAAGTACTACTACCGCGTCGATTATTGAGCGGGAAGTTTGCGCGTCCAGTTTTGAACCAGCGTAATCGGTACCGGATGTTCCTCACTTGGAAATCCAACATTCATGAGAAATCGACCGTCGGGCATCACATCGTATTGAGTGCGCGTGATGCCGTTTAAGAGTCGGAGGCGTGTCGAAAAGAGAGGGCGCGGAGCATCGGCGGAGAACGATTGGGTCGCGTGCACCGCGGCAGCCATGAGTTTGCCATCCGGCGATACAAAATAGAGTTGCCGGCCGTCGTGACTCCAACGGGGCATCGAACCACCTCCGCCGGAGATCTGCCAGTGATCCGTCGTTCCCAGAAACGGCCGAACAAAGACTTCCATGCGCCCTGGCTCTGTCGAGCTGTAGGCCAGCCATCGCCCATCCGGAGAGAGCTGGCCATGCACTTCGGTTGCAGGCGTCTTCACGAGCGGAATGACCTTTCGATCGCGCAACGAGTACGCTTCGATATCCCATTGCGAACCGGGCGTGAGAGCGTGATAAATCACGTAGTTGCCATCTGCTGACCAGCACGTCGCTACTTTGCGGCGCCGATCGGCGTAGAGAAGATCGCCGGGACCGCTGGCGTCGACGCGCTTGACGAAGAGATCGCCCGGCCGTTTCTCAAAGCCAGTGAAGACGATCGTCTTGTTATCCGGAGACCAGACGGGAGCGAACTCGTTCGCCGGCGAAAATGTTTGTCGCGTCTGGATGTCGCGACGGAGCTCATAAACCCAAATGTCGCTCGTTCCCACCACGTCATAGCGAGAGAGCGCCGCCGCGTGTCCGTCTGGAGCGATCGCCACATCGAGTTGCTCACTGCGGGGCCCGAGCGTACCGACTTCCTTGCCACTGCCATCGACAAAAGTCAGCGTCGAAAGAGTCGCCGATCCGCCGCTTACATATGTGAGCGTGCCGTTCGTGGATACTGCCACGTTTGCAAAATTCAGACTGCCGCTGAGCTGCACGTGCTCGGCGATCGGCATCGATTCGCCGATAACCCTGAATGTTTTCAGATCGAAATGTTGGGCGCGAAGTGCACCATCGCGTACGAATAGAATGTAATTCGGCGGTGCGAAGATCACTCCCGCCTGAGCCGCGGTGACACTGCGAGTTTCTTTTGAATCCGTGGAACCGACGAGAATGTTCGCTTCCGAGGGACCCTGAACGAAAAACAGGAAATGGCGCCCGTCAGGCAGGAAAACCGGGAACCGGTGGGAAGTATCGCCCCGGTCAATATTCAGCTCGGTGATCTGACGAACTTCGCCGCCAGCCGCCGGAACCGCGTAAATCGGACTGGCCGGTGTCGGAGTGAAGATGATCGTGCCGCTCGTTGACCAGCTGCCTCCGCGCGGAGTTCCTGCGTCCGCCAGCGTCTCCGGCGACCCTGAGTTGATTTCGATCCGCTTTAGTTTTCCATCGGCGAAGAATCCGAGGTATTGCGAATCGGGCGACCAGAAAGGAAAACTCGGATTTTCCGTACTACGCAAGACATGGGCAACTTGTGAATCGAGCGGCCGCAGCCAGATAGCGGCCACTCCATCCTTCGCTCGCGCCACAACGGCGATTGTTCTGCCGTCGGGTGATATGACCGCCGTGGCAGCCTCGAAGACGAATGATGTTCCTTCCGGCGCTTCAATCTCGCTGTACGTCAATGGCGAAACAGGACGGCGGCGCAGGATCGTCCACGCTCCGACCACCACGCCGATCACCAGCGAAAGTGCGGCAGCGAACACGATCAGCGGCAGGACTCCGGAGCGACGGACGCGAGCTGCCGGTCGATCCTCACTAATCCATCGCAACTCCTCGGCGATATCGACCGCGCTCTGCCACCGATCGTCCCGCTCTTTCGCCAGACATTTCTTGATCACGTGTTCGAGCGCCGCGGGAGTGAGCGGCTGCAGCTCTGAAATCGACTTCGGCTCGCCGCTGACGATGGCGGCGATCAGGCTGGTCTTCGTTTTTCCTTCGAAGGCGCGCCTTCCTGTGGCCATCTCGTACAGAACTGCGCCTAACGCAAAGATGTCCGTGCGCGGGTCGGGTTCCTCTCCCGCGAGTTGCTCGGGCGCCATGTACTGAAATGTGCCGAGGACCATGCCTTCCTGGGTGAGCGGTTTTTGTTGTGTGGCATCAGGGACAGCCGAGGGCGGCTGTCCTCCACCTCTTGCGAGTCCGAAGTCGAGCAGCTTGGCGCCCGACTTCGTGATCATCACGTTGCCCGGCTTCAGATCGCGGTGAACGACTCCTTCGCGATGCGCTTTCCCGAGCGCCTCGGCGATCTGCACTCCGTATTTCAAAACGTCCGCAAGTGGAAGCGGACCCTTGGCGAGGCGATCGGCGAGCGACTCGCCGTCGAGCAGCTCCATCACCAGATAGTTCTCGCCGACGTCGTAGAGCGTGCAGATGTGAGGGTGGGAGAGTTGCGAGATCGTCCGCGCCTCGCGCTCGAATCGGATTTTGAACTCCGCGTTCTCGGCGAAGGCCGCCGGAAGAATCTTCACGGCCACTGACCGGTCCAGCCGCGTATCGCGCGCCTTGTAGACCTCCCCCATCCCGCCCGCCCCGATGGGCGCGACGATCTCGTATGGCCCCAGCCGCGTGCCGGAACTCACTGTCATGAATGGGGATGATTATAGTCCGCGGCCGTGTTAAAGGCCGCACATGCAGTTCCGTTACGACATTCGCAACGTGGCCATAATTGCCCACGTTGACCACGGCAAGACGACGCTCGTCGATGCACTGCTGAAGCAGGCGGGGGCGATCCGCGCCAATCAGCAGGTCGAGGAGCGCGTCATGGACTCGAACGACCTCGAGCGCGAGCGCGGGATCACCATCCTTGCGAAAAACACGTCGATTCGATACATCGTCGATGCGCCGGGCGGACATCATGAGGCGACGCACACTGCGTCAGGACACGATCTGCCGGCGACCTTCATTCATCCCCGCGAGGTAAAGATCAATATCGTCGACACGCCCGGCCACGCCGATTTTGGCGGAGAGGTCGAGCGTGTTCTGTCGATGGTCGAAGGAGTCATCCTTCTCGTTGACGCGGCGGAGGGTCCAATGCCCCAGACCCGCTTCGTCCTACGCAAAGCCCTGGTTCTCGGACTCTTGCCAATTGTGGTGATCAACAAAATCGACCGCAGCGACGCGCGTCCGCAGCAGGTGCTGAACGAAGTGTTCGACCTGATGATTGAGCTCGGGGCATCGGATGAGCAGCTCGACTTCCCGATTCTTTATGCGTCGGGTCGCGCAGGATTTGTTCGCACGTCATTAGAGGATACGAACAATGACGTGCAACCGCTCTTCGACGCGGTGCTGAAGAAGATCCCTCCTCCGCCGGGCAATGCCAGCGCTCCGCTGCAGCTTCTCGTCTCGGCCATCGATTACAACGACTACGTCGGCCGCCTGGGCATCGGCCGCATTCAGCGCGGACGAATTCGGCAGGGCGAAGACGTCATCCTCATTCTGCGCGACGGCACGCAGAAAAAGGGGCGCGTCTCGAGGCTGACAATTTTCGAAGGACTGAAACGCGAAGAAGTGGTCGAGGCAGCCGCTGGGGAAATCGTGGCCGTTGCTGGATTCGCGGACGTGGAGATCGGTGAGACGTTTGCCGATGCTGTCACTCCCGAGCAATTGCAGCCGATCGCCATCGACGAGCCGACGGTGTCGATGAACTGGATGGTCAACGATTCGCCGTTCTCCGGCACCGAAGGCAAGTACGTGACTTCGCGAAATCTGAAAGAACGGCTCGAGCGCGAGACGCGCAAAGACGTCGCGCTGCGCGTCAAGGACACCGAGCAGCCGGATCGATTCGACGTCAGCGGTCGCGGCGAGCTTCATCTGTCGATTCTCGCGGAGAACATGCGACGCGAAGGCTACGAGTTCGCGCTCTCACGGCCGCAGGTCATCCTCAAAGAAGTCAACGGCAAGTTGATGGAGCCTTACGAGGCGCTAGTCGTCGACATCGAGGAGCAGCACGTCGGCACGATCATGGAGAAGCTGCAGGAGCGCCGCGGCGAGATCACCGACATGGTCAATCCCGGCAGCGGACGCGTGCGCATCGAGTTCAAGATTCCGACGCGCGGGCTGTTCGGGATCCGCACCGAGTTTCTAACCGAGACGCGCGGCACCGGGCTGCTGTATCACACGTTTCTCGAATACGGACCGTATCGCGGTGAGATCGCCAGCCGCACGCGCGGCGCGCTCGTGGCGAAGGAAGCGGGCGATACAACGGCCTACGCGATCGAGCCGCTACAGGAGCGCGCCACGATGTTCGTCATTCCGGGACAGAAGGTTTACGGCGGACAAGTCGTCGGCGAGAATTCGCGCGAGTCCGACATGGTCGTGCAGGTCTGCCGCAAGAAGCATCTGACCAACATGCGCGCATCTACCTCTGATATCGCCGTGCAGCTCGCGCCGGCACACATCATGACGCTCGAGCAATGCCTCGAGTGGATCGATGATGATGAGCTGGTGGAGGTCACCCCGGAGTCGATCCGCATTCGCAAGCGGATTCTCGATCACTCCTCGCGCGAAGTGGCGCGCAAGCGCGCCGCCGCGGCGGTGTGATGCCGGGCGGTATCACCGACTTGCTTCGTCCGTTTGTGAAAAAATCTGTCCGCGTTGAAGTCTGGGGAGTGCCGCTCGCGGATTCGACGTTCGAGATTGATTCGGCTTACCGCTTCGGCGCAGGACTGCTCATCTTCCTGCGGTCCGCATCCGGAGGCCGGCGCACATTACTGAAAGTCGCTCAGCCGAAATCAGCCTCGATTTCAGAAGATCGAGTGGAGATCTCCGACGCCCGCTATGTGCAATGGGCAGGCAGGAAGCTCGAGCGAACAGCGGGAATCATCGCCGTGGTTATTGCGGTGCAGCGGTAAGATAGGTCATGAGCAAATATCCGCTGGCCGGGCGCATGACGCCCGTAAATGCCTCCGCTGCCGCCGAATGCATTCATTGCCGGAATGCCATCGGCGTGAGCCGTTGGGACAAACTAAATGGCTTTTTGGTTGAATGCCCTTCCTGTCATGGCTACCATGGCAGACGCTGGAGCGCGCGAGCTGTCGGCGCCGCGAGTCTCGTCCTAAACGGCATTAGCTTCTTTTTCACAATGCGGCCCTCGCGCGCATTCATTGCGCTCGTCGTATGGGCGACGGCGATCTTTTTCCTGCTGCCGAAGACGGAGTATGCGGCGGACTGGATTCAGGCATCTGCATTCATCATCGTTTTTCTTGCGCCGATGATCATCAATATGGCGCTGTTGGTGCGCCACCAAATCGATCTTGATCGCCATCCGCTTGCGGCGCGCGCTTCCTGAAACTTTCCTGCTTGGGGCCTATGACGGAAAGTTCAGCCGTCGAACGGGTTGCTGAAACCGCACATCGCTTCGCAGGAAGTCCTCGTGGAGGTCACGCCGGAATCGATCCGCATCCGCAAGCGAATTCTCGATCATTCCTCGCGCGAAGTGGCGCGCAAGCGCGCCGCCGCGGCGGTGTAAAGGCTCGCAATTGACAGCGTGCCATTTGGCATATAAATTGATGTCAGATGCGCACAAGCATGTCTCGCGATGTTGAGCGGTTTCGTCGGTTTCTCAAAGCCGGCATGCCCGGTCCGCACGCCTACGTCGTCCTCCTCGGCCTGACCCGCTTCGACTTTCCTGGCGTCATCGAGAACATCGAGAAGGGACTTCCCTACTCGGCCTTCGAGCGCCTGCAAAGGAACACCGCTTTCTCGACCGATCAGCTCCTGGACCTTCTGCAGATTCCCCGACGCACGCTCGCCAGGCGGAAGGTTGCCGGCCGATTTTCAGCAGAGGAGTCCGACCGATTGGTGCGCCTGGCACGCATCTATGCCCGGACTCTTCATTTCTTCAATGGGGATCCGCGAGCGGCTACCGAGTGGCTGAGTCATACCCAACGTGCTTTCCGCTATGTGACGCCTCTGGAGATGGCGCGAACGGAGGTCGGTAGCCAGGAGATCGAGCGGCTTCTCGGTCAACTCGAGTACGGCGTTCTTCCGTGATCACGGCGTGGCGCATGGTCAAGGCCGAACGCTCGGAGGGTGCGTTCGACGGAAAAGGTGCGCGCCTGCTCGGCGGTCGATGGAACTCACGAGGTATCGCCATCGTGTATACGGCGAGCACCGCGTCGCTCGCCGCTCTGGAAGTGCTGGTTCACTTGACGCCGGAGGAAGACCTGCGCGATTTCGTCATTTTTGCCTGCACCTTCGACGAATCGCTGATCGAGGAGATCGATCGAAAAGTGTTGCCCCGTGACTGGAAGCAGTATCCAGCTCCGGAGACGTTGGAGCGGATTGGCGATAGCTGGGTCTTGCGCGAAAGCAGCGTGGTTCTTCGAGTGCCGAGCGTGATCATCGACAGCGAATCCAACTATCTGCTGCATCCAGCGCATCGCGATTTCAAAAAGATTCACATCGCCGAGCCCGTTCCCTTCTCGCTCGACATGCGTCTGATCCGGCGCTGACGGCCGTGGTGCCGGCTGACAGAGCCGGACCCACATGACCTACTTCTGCTTGATCTCGTAGCCGCCGCTACCGACGATGTAAATGTCGCCGTCGGGTGACCTCACATGCTCCGCGTAGGTGCTCTTCGGCACCGGCTTGGTGATGCCGGGGCGCGGCCAGACGTAGTCCACCCACCCGCCGCGCATTTTCATTCCCGCGGCAGCGATCATTTCGCCGACTTTCTTTCCGTTCGCGTCGACGATTTCGCTCGCCGGCCTGCCGATCATCGTCGGGTCCGGATGACAAAGAGTCTTCTTGTCGGGACCGAGGACGAAGATGTAGTAGTCACCGGACCGCCACTCCTTCCTCGCGAACTCGTTGCATGAGGGTCCGTGCGCTGCGATGTGCTTCGCCGCGGCATGGACATACTTCTTGATCTCGCGCCGAGTGTTTGCTTTCGGGGTCTCGGCGATTGCGGCGGACGCGCAGAGTGTCAGGACAACGATCGCTGCGAGTCGGGTCCGCATGTGCTATTTGACTTCGTAGCCGCCGCTGCCGACCAAATATGTCTTGCCGTCCGGTCCCTTCACATGCGTCGCATAGGTGGTCTTCGCCACCGGCTTGTCCGTTCCCGGCCGCGGCCACATGTATTCGACCCAACCACCGCCTCTTTTCTTGCCGGCGGCAGCGATTTCGGAGCCGACAACCTTTCCGTTCGCATCCTTGATGTCACTGGCCGGCTTGCCAACGAGCGAGGCGTTCGGATGGCAGATCAGCTTATCGTCGGGCCCGAGGACGAAGATGTAGTAATCGCCAGCGCGCCAATCTTTTTCTTCGAACTCTTTGCACGACGGGCCGTGCTGTCCGACGTACTTTGCGGCCGCCTTCACATATTTCTTGATGTCAGAGCGTGTGTTCGCCTTCGGGACATTGGAAGCAGCAACGAGTGTTGCGCAAACGAACAGGGCACAAATCGAGATGAGTCTTCGCGTCATGACGTTCTCCTTTCGCGAACTCGCGCCTTATAGCACAGTTACTCACATCTGGCCCGCGGGTCGCATGCACGACTGCCGGAGGTCACTCATGAAAACCATGACTGCGCTTCTGGTCGCTTTCTCGCCCGCGCTTCTCGGACAGAACGTGAAGGTCGAACATCATGTGACCACGATCAAACAGCCCGACGTCACGCTCTCGAACGTGCGGGTGCAAGAAGTTCACGGCGCGAAGTCGAAGAAGGTCGCGCGCATCGGCAGCGACGTCAATCGGCTGGAGTCAATTCTGGCGACCACTCAGAACGCAAATTTGCCGTCATCGTCATTGAAGAGCGTGGCAAATGAGGCGAACGCGTTGGCAAACCGAATCTGGGCTGACGTTCACAAATCGCTCCGCGGCCAATCGAATGCGATCGATGCCGCAACGCAACTGCGGGCGCACATCCGCATGATGCATAAAGCAGCCGCGAGTGGCGACACCGCGGGCGTGCAGTTGCACGCGCGCGAAGCGCTCGCGTTTGCGTATCGACTCGACGACCTGGTCTAAAACGCGAGCCGCACGTATCCTTCGGCGCCATCGATCGTCATCGCCAGACTGCCCGCGAGCCGAGGATCCTTGACCGTGCCAGAGATCCGCGAGTAGTTATAGCCGGCGCCGACGCCGATATTTCTGACGAAGCGATACTCGAGACGTGCGTTCGCCATCAATGCCCGTCCCGAGTAGACGTCGATACGCACTCGCGGCAACGCAGCCACCCGTCCGTCGGCAAAAATTCGCGACGCCAGCGCGAATCGGGCCTGCGTTCCGATCATCGCCATCGGCACATTCGTCGTTGCTTGCTCGGTGATGCTCAATGTCTCCGTTGGACGATGGGCGAGAAGGCGGGCGTCGACCGCGATACGTGCGACGCCGACACTCAAGCCAAAGCCGCTGCGCTCGGAGCGATGCACCCAACCGGTGTACGTCGCATCCCAATACTTCAGCGCAAAATCAGTGGTCACCGACGCCTGAGCCGGGTACTCCTGACCGTTGAAAACAATCGAAGTACTGATTTGGCGGAATCCGCTGCGCGACGAGGAGAAGTAGCTCGCCTCGATTTCGTGATGCTCGAACGGCCGCCACTCGAGCGTGAATCGCTGCAGATGCTTCGACGGCTCGAGGCCGAGGTCGCGTTCGGCGTTGACTTGTGTGCCTTGGAGCGTGCCGGAGTCAGCGCGAACATCCGTCGAGAAGCGGCTGAAGTAACGTCCGCCCGTGACGCTGAAGCGCGGAAAAAGATTCTGCGCCTCAGCGGGAAAGGCGATCAGCACAAGAACCAGCGGCGCAATGCGGCGCATCACTTCAGGTATTGCGAAAACCACTCCGCATATCGCCGATAGATATCCGCCGCATGCACCGGATCTTCGGGACTATGTCCGCTGACCGGATAGGCGATGAATTTCACCGGCACACCGTTGTCGGACAGCGCGCGATACATTTCGAATGATTGCGTGATCGGCACGCGCACGTCGCCGGTGTCGGACATGATCAGCGTCGGCGTCTTGACGTTCTTCGCGTACGTAATCGGCGACTGGTCAATGTAGCGCTTCAGGTTGTCGCCGCTGAATGGCGAGCCCCATGTGATTCGCCGTCCGAGTCCGCCGTCGCCCAGGACGTATTGGTCGACAAGGTTGTTGACGGCGGCGCCGGAGACAGCGGCTTTGAAAATCGGATAGTGACCAATCATCCACGAGGTCATGTAGCCGCCGTACGACCATCCGCCGACGGCGATGCGATCGGCGTCGACGAATCCGCGCTTCTTCACGGCGTCGACGCCAGCGATCACATCGCGTCCGGGCCCGGCGCCGGAGTCGTTCGCGATGGCAATCGTGTAGCGATTGCCGAGGTTGTCGCTGCCGCGGTAATTCGGCTGGAAAACGATCCAGTCATGCGCGGCGAGCGTTTGCGGCAGAAACGCAAAGCCCGTCGTTGTCGCCGCGCGCGGTCCGCCGTGGATGTACAGCACGAGTGGATATTTTCTCGAGGAGTCGAAGCCCGGCGGATAAACGAGCACTCCGTCTTCATCGAAGCCCTCGTTCTGCCACCGCATCTCTTCGACTCGGCCTAACTCCAGCGAGGCGATCTCGCGATTGAAGTCCGTGAGGCGGCGCGGCGTCGCATTGATCGAATCCATGACATAGAGCTCGCGCGGATGTGAAGCAGTCGACCCTGTGAAGGCGATCGCGCCAGTGGACGCGATCGACGGGTCGATCCAGAAGCTCCAATACGGCTCGACATCGCCGAGGTCGAGCCGGCGCGCCGTGCTGCCATCAGCGGCGACAACCCAGTAGCCGGTCATCGTGCCATCGTGCCCGCCGGTCAGAAATCGCTTGCTATCGGGAAACCAGATCGATCGAAATA
>QHVY01000370.1 GCA_003223695.1 Acidobacteriota bacterium | reverse complement strand
CCGTTTGATCACTTCATATGAGACCGTGCCCTTACGAAGGATCGTCGGCCCCTTCGGATCGGTGTCATCGCGCAGAGCCGTGTTCGGCTGCAGCGTGACGCGGCCGTTTTGCAGAACGAATCGCGCCTTCGTGGGCGGGTGTGTGGGGAGGGTGATGTTGTTGACGCCGTCGCGGAGCCAATAGAGTCCGACCAGCGTCAGCCAGCTGTCGTTAGCGGTCAGTCGCGTCCGGCGCTGAGCGCGCCACTGCCGGATCTCTGAATCGTACGAATCGGCGGCGGCGAGGGAGGCGACCGCCAGCAACATGACCAACAGGTTTCGCATCATCGGGTAGCATAACCGCTGTCGTGGTTTTCAACTGTCGCGGAGCGGTGTCCAAGATGTGTGGAGAACGTTTCTTCGTTCGCCGCTCCGCAGACGGAGCTTGACGCGGTGCTCGCGCCATGGAGCGAAGAGCACCGCCTGCTCGCAGCGATTCGGGGCGGCGATCGCACCGCGGCGGAAGAGCTCGTCGAGCGGACGTACTCCGCGGTCTATGCATCGTTGTTCCGCCTGTGCGGCGACGGCGACCTCGCCGCCGATCTGACGCAGGAGACGTATCGGAAAGCCTGGGAAGCGCTCAGCGGATTCGACGGGCGTTCGCAATTCTTCACCTGGCTCTATCGCATCGCCTACACCACCTTTCTCAATCACATTCGCCGGCCTCAGCGGATCACCTCGTTTGCGGATGCCCCGGAGGTCACCGATGAAAGTCCTGCGGCCGATCAGGTGTTAAGCGATCGGGAGGAAGGCGAGCGGTTGCGTGCTGCGGTCATGACGCTTCCGGAGGATCTGCGCTTCACCGTCACCGCGCATTTCTGGGGAGGGTTGCCGGTGAAGGAAATCGCTCGTCTCGAAAACATCACGACGGTGGCCATTCGCAAGCGGTTGCACAAGGCATTCTCCATGCTCGAATCTGCGCTCGACGAGGAGTCACGACTGGCGCTCGCGCCGGTGCCGAAGCCTCCGGCTGGACTCGCCGAGCGCATCAAAACAGAGATTCCAAAAGAGCTTCGCTTCGATGCCGCGCGCGAACGGGAGCGGCTGTCGCATTCGGTCAGGTTCAGCATCGCCGTCGCAGCATCGGTCATTGTTGTGATTTCGTCGGCGTATCTCGCGCTGCAAATCATGACGCGAGTCGATCAAACGACGGCGCCAGTGCGCGCGCTGCACCATCCCGTTCTGACGACGGCCGCTCCGCCTTCGCCGGAAGCGCGCGCCGAAAAAAACGAGGAAGTGCAACAGAAACCCGTGAAGCTTGCGGCCCGGCGGCAGCGCGCCAAAGAACTGAAGAAACAAGAGCCGCTCGTGGCGGTAACTTCAGTCGCTGAGCCGGCGGCTCAGGCGGGCAACGTCATGGTGAAGTCCGCGGCCCCAACAGCACCACCAGCTGCGGCGATGATGGATCGCGCGGAAGCAATTCCAATCCGAGGGATGACCACCTCACCGATCAGCGGCAGAGCGATCGTGCGCGACGGAAACAAACTCTATGAGGAGGTCGCGAAAACGAATTTGAGGAGCGTGCCATGGAAAGACGCTTCACGGGAGACGAAGATCGAGATTTTGAAATTCGAGCTGGCGCGCGGTGCCGACCGGCAGGCGGTGATCCGTGCAGCACGTGAAGCGGGCCTCAACGAATTCGCTGATTCAATCGAAAAACAGCACTAGCGCTTTCGACCGCCGCCGAACTTGCGCACCGACTGGAAGTGGACATCGAGGTAATTCGCCGCCGCGCGCAACGCACGGGTAACGGTCCAGGTATCTTTCGCCGGGATGGCCTCCAGCCCGGGGCGCATGTGCGCCGGAAGCTTGGTCCGACAGCGACGGCAGAGGGCATTGCCGATCGTCTTGTCGAAGTTGCAGCGAGGACACCTTATGGCCTAATCCTTCTTTATCAACAGGTCGTCGGGGTAGAAGCTCTTTCCGTGCTCCTGGCGCCCGGCGAGCAAGACGATCACCAGAACAACGATCGTCACGATCTCGAATCCGGCGAGAGCCCACGAGTAGCCGACTTTGTCGCGGAGCATGTGCTCGATCGTGTTCGTCGGCGCGGCGATCAGAATTCCGCACTGATACGCAAGGCCGGGCATCAATCCGCGCACGGCATCTGGCGCGAGCTCGTTCAAATGCACCGGAATGATGCCCCACGCCCCCTGCACACCCGCCTGCATGATGAACGCGGATGTCGCCAGGACTCCGATCGTCGTCCCGAATGCCCAGAACGGAATGGAGAGCAGCGAGACGATCAGCGCCACGATCATGCTGTAGCGCCTTCCGATCTGCTGCGAGAAATGCCCGAAGATCACCGCGCCGATGACCGCGCCGACGTTGTAGAGGATGGCGATCCATGGAATCGTCGTCGCGCTGACGTGTCGTTCTTTGAGAAAGTCGGGATAGAGGTCCTGCGTTCCGTGCGACAGAAACATCATGAACGTCATCAGCAGAACGAGGTACGCGAATCCTTTGGCGTGACCGCGCACCGCGCCGAGCATCTCGCCAAACGTGCCTGCGCGATGCTCCCGCCAGGCCTCCGACTCTGGTACCTTGGTACGAATGTACAAAGCTAACAACGCCGGCAGCGCGCCCAGCCAGAACATCCAGCGCCAGCCGAGGGTCGGCAGCACGGCGCGTGAGGCGACCGCAGCGAGCAGATAGCCGATCGAATAGCCGCTCTGCAGGATTCCCGACAAGACGCCACGCCATTTTCGCGGCGCCTGTTCCATCGCCAGCGACGCGCCGACTCCCCATTCCCCGCCCATCCCGATTCCGAACAGTGCGCGCAGAATCAGAAACTGCGTGTACGTCTGCGAAAACCCGGAGAGTAGCTCGATCAGCGAAAAATAGATGACGTTGGCCATCAGCGGAATGCGACGGCCGTATCGGTCGGCAAGAAATCCGAAAATCAGCGCCCCGATCGGGCGAAACAGCAGCGTCGCGGTGAGCGTGTTGACGATGTGCCGCTTCGGCACTCCGAATTGCGCCGCGAGGACGTCGAGAAGGAAAACGACGACGAAAAAATCGAACGCGTCGAGCGTCCAACCGAGGAAACCGGCGAGGACGGCGTGGCGGGAGGCGCTCTTCATGAGTCGCGCGATTGTACAATCGCACTCACTGGGTCCTCGAAATGAGCAGCATGTCGCTCCAGGGAAGCCTTGAAGTCTTCAAGATTCCCGACGTCCTGACGTTTCTGCATTCTGTTCGGAAAACGGGAATGCTGACGCTGACGCTCGCAGAAAAAGAAGCGTATATCTTCTTTCGGGCCGGCTCGGTGGTCTACGCTGCCTCGAACCAGGAATCGCTGCGACTCGGTCCCATTCTCGCGCGCAAGAAAAAACTCAGTCACGATCAGGCGGCGGAGATCGACGATTTGATGCTGCGCTCCGGCGGACGCTTCGGCGACATCGCTCTGCAAAAGGGAGTGGTCAATCAATCACAACTCGACGATTTCCTCAAAATCCAATCGTCGGAAGTCATCTACGACGCATTCGTCTGGAAGAGCGGCGATTTCGCGTTCTACGACAGCATCGATCTGCCGCCGAACGCCGTCACGATCTCCATCGATCTGGCGAATCTCATCATGGAAGGCGCGCGGCGCATCAGCGAGTGGGAAGAGTGCCTCCGGCTTCTTCCCGACAGCTCGGTGGCCTTTCGCGTCGCGGCCGATCCCGAAGCGGAAAAGATCACGCTCACTCTCGACGAATGGAAAATTCTTTTTCTGATCAACGGACAACGGACGCTGGAAGACCTCTGCCGCGATACCGATGCGGATGCGTTCCAGGTGTACCGACTCGTGTACGGCCTCCTCGCGAACAAATTGATTCAGGTGGTCGATGACGAAACCATTCGCCAGCAGATCGCCGACTTCACCGCCGACAGCACGTTCCGCGAAACGCCGGACGATACTAGCCTGCTCATCGCCGAAGACGCGACGCTGACATTCCGAGAGGTGATCAAGAAAACGGTTGCACAGCTTCTCGTCATGGGCGGCAATGAGGCAGGCACCGTGATCCCGCTGATCGAGAACGAGTATCAGATCGGCCGTCACCACGACAGCCACATCCAGCTCACCGACCTCGGAATCTCTTCGCATCATGCGCGAATCTTCCGCAGTCCGGACGGCTTCGTGGTCGAAGATCTGAAGAGCCGAAACGGAACATGGGTCAACGGCACGCGAGTTTTTCACTCCATTCTGAAAGACGGCGATCAGATTCGCCTCGGAGAAACGGATCTGCGTTTCGAGACTCTCTTCGAAGCGCCGGCTGAACGTAGAGCCGACTCTCAGTCGGCTTGAGCCGGCTAAGAGCCGGCTCTACGTTGCGCTGATCTTCGTCAGGCCTTTCATGAGCGGCTGCAGCACGGTCGGAATTCGCACCGAGCCCTCGGCGTCCTGAAAATTTTCGAGAATGGCCACAAGCGTGCGGCCGATCGGAAGCGCAGACCCGTTGAGCGTGTGCACGAATCCCGATTTCTTCTCCGCGGCGCGATAGCGAATGTTCGCGCGCCTGGCCTGAAAATCGGTGAAGTTCGAGCAAGATGAGATCTCGCGATATGTGCTCTGTCCCGGCCGAGGTCGCCGGTGGAGAGTGCGACGACGCGGTAGTGCAGCCCGAGGGCCTGCAGCAGCGATTCGGCGTCGGCGGTCAGGCGTTCGAGCTCGTTCCACGATTCGTCGGGCATCACGAATTTCACGATCTCCACTTTCTCGAATTGATGCTGGCGAATAAGCCCCCGCGTGTCTTTGCCGTATGAACCGGCCTCACTTCGGAAGCATGGCGAATATGCCGTGTACAGCCGCGGCAGCGAGGAGGCGTCGAGCGTCTCCTCCCGATGAATGTTCGTCACCGGCACCTCGGCCGTGGGAATGAGGTAATAGTCGCGATCAGTGAGCTTGAAAAGGTCCTGCTCGAATTTCGGGAGCTGACCGGTACCGCGCAGCGAATCAGCGTTGACGATGTACGGCGGGACGACTTCGCGATAGCCGCGCGAGGTGTTCTGCTCGAGAAAAAAATCGATGAGCGCGCGATTCAGTCTCGCCCCCGCCCCGGAGATGAGCGCGAAACGCGCGCCCGTGATTTTCGCCGCCCGATCGAAGTCGAGGATGCCGAGCGCTTCGCCGACATCCCAGTGCGCCTTTGGCTCAAAGTCGAATTTGGGTTTTTCGCCCCACGTGCGCTCGATGCGATTGGCCGATTCGTCAGCGCCGACCGGCACCGTCTCGTGAGGAACATTCGGCATGTCGAGCTCGATCGCGCGGAGCTCTTCCTCGATATCGGCGAGCCGCGCGTCGAGCTCTTTGATTTCATCGCCGACGCGTTTCATCGCATCAATCTGCGCTGATGCGTCCTGTTTGCTTTTTTTGAGGGCGGCGATTTGCTGCGAGGCGACGTTGCGTTGATTCTTCAGCGTCTCGACGCGAGCGATCGTTTTCCGCCGCTCGGCGTCGAGCTCGAGGAAGCGCTCGAGATCGACTTTCGAGCCGCGATTTTTCAGCGCGACACGGTAGTCGTCGGCATGCTCGCGGAGATATTCGCGCGCCAACATGGAGCGCGGATTATAGCGGCGGGCGCGGCGCCCGCCGCTACACGCACTACTGGATGGCGACGGACCGGATCACGGGTCTCTCATCGTCCGGCGCCGTCGGATAAATACCGTTCAACGTCCGCCCGTCGGCGTACGCGTAGCGCCAAACCCGCGGGCTGCTCCACTGCTCGATAACATCGCCGTTCGGCGAGAGGACCGACACCAAAGTCTGGCCGCGTCGCTGCTCGTCCGCGATCGTGCGGGCGATGGCAATCCGGCCGTCAGGAAGCACCACGAAGGCCAGCGGATACGAACGCCGTTCTGGAAAAACGGCTGGAACCGTCCGCGCCTGCTGCACGTCGATCGTGTCGCCTTTGGAAGAAACAGTCAGGAACCGGACCGACGACGCCTCGGGATCGTACACGGCGAGCGACGACGAGTCGAGCTTTTGAATTCGCATCTCACGACACGCACTCCCGCTATGTTTTCCCGCATCGACAAATGATCCGATCTTCTGGCCCGCGAACGTGAACGCGGTGATGATCGGTGAGTCATCATGATCATGCGACGTCGTTAACAGTGTGTCGCCCGGACCGAACTCGACCTCCCCGATGGTCATCCCGCGCACATCGAACCACAGCTTGAGTTTCCAGAACTCCGCCCCTGGAGCTGGCATTTGGCGGTGAAGAATGAAAATCCCGTTGTGACCACGGTGGTCTTCTTTCCCCATCCATCCGCCGACGACCGCGATCCAGTCGTGATCGTCCGACATCGCGGCGCTGTAGATTTGCCCGCGCGTGCCGTCTGCCACCTGAGCGGGAATCCACAAGTTGACCGCAAATACCATGTCATAGGCTCGTCCCCTCGCTGACACGAAAATGGCGTCGGTCGCGCTTGGTTCCTTCGGCCACGGACGTGAGTCGATCACGAAATCTGAACCGTCCGACAGCCGGATCAGACGCTGAGCAGCAGCGTACTCGAACCGCGCCCCTGGCACTTCACGCAGGTCCGGCGGAGAGGTGATTCGAGCGTGCGCGGGAACACCGTTCAGAGCTATAAGAGACAAACAGACAAGTAGCTTTCGCATATCACGCTCTCTCAAGGATTCGGCGCGCACGCTGCGTCCGTCGTACCTGTGTAGCTGTAGTACGGAACGAGTTTCCCATTCACTTCACACTGCGTGCAGATATGTTTACTGGTGCAGCAGATAACGTTACCGCCCGTGTAGTTTTGAGTGTCATTGTCACAGACGTACTCAGTACCATCGCAAAAATATGATTTTGTCTGGTGCACACACTGCGTGCCGGTGCAGGGTTGGGCGTAACCACAGTCAATCGGCAACTGCGGAGGTAACGGTTGGTTTACTCCCCACTGTACTGACTGAATCCCTGGCAAACTCTGCGGCTGGATTCTCGAGGCTGGATCGAGTAAGGCTTGAGCAAGCAATATGCTTGTGACGTAAGTCAACATTGCCGTGAATCCTTCCTGACGACAATTTAGGTTCTTGTTCGTCTTGCTGCAAGCCGGTGAAAGCAAACGGTCATGCACCTGGCGCGTAAGCATAACGGTATGACCGGAAAACCTAGTGCCGCGCCGCGCGCGTGCGCACCGGCGCCGGATCAGCGATATCACCGGTGACGACGAGCGCGTAGCTTTGCCGCGGTCCGACTCCCAGATGTGCGGCAGAAACGGAGA
>QHVY01000369.1 GCA_003223695.1 Acidobacteriota bacterium | reverse complement strand
GCGTCGTGATCTTCACGCCATCAAAGCGAGCGTCGATCGCTTCAGAAAAGAGCCGCCGCGCGCCAATGATGTTCGCCGTCCACGTGTGGTCTCGATGAAAGACCACATTCACTCGCATCGTACCGATCTCGTGAGCGCCCGCAGGCGCAGCGAGAAGCGCCGAAAAAATCAGCGCTCGAATGTGACGGAAGCCCACAGGCTCTCCCAATCGACGCCGCTGTCTTTCGGCGCCTTGACCATGTAAACGGACTTGATCAGCCACGCGCCGCCCTTTGACAGGCTGAGCGCCGCGCGGCCGTGCGCGTCAGTGCGAACGGAAATGCGGGCGTCGCGATGAATCGCGGTGACGAGCATGCCACGTGCAGGTTTGTCTTCGAACAACACCCGAACGCGAAGAGGTCCGCTGCGCCACGGATTCGATTCCGGAACAATGTCGTAGCGAAAACCGGGAATGTGGCCGATCGGCAGTGTAGACGATGTGCCCGTGCGAAGAATCGTCTTCACATAGCGGAAGAAATGCTCACGATCGGGCTTGTCGGCGACGATCCAGTCGATTCCTTCGAGTTTGAGAAACTCCGCGAATTTCGCCGCGGGTAACTCCACAAAATTTGCTTTGCTGCGATACCAGGCGACAGCGACCCCGTCGCGATCGATGCGCACCAGTCCCGCCGGATCCTGATTTTCGAATCCCTTCACCGGCCGCTCGCCTCGGGCGTCGCGCAGAACGAACGCGTCCATGAGCTGCGCGCTTCTCGGCACCGGATCGCCGATGAAATCCTGTCCCACGCGAAGAGCGAGCATGACCGTCTGACCTGCCGCGGGATGAAACGTCGACGGCTCGATCCAGAAATCGTGCGCGAAAAGATCGGCTGAAATGAGGAGCAGCGCGGCTGCAAACGCGTGTCGCATCATTCGCACTACGCATGAACGAGCAATTTGGATTTAGTATCAGCGCGCTTGTCGAAGCATCCGCTCTGCGACGCGGCCCTTGGTGGGAACACCTTCGCCTTCGGTGTCGCTTACGATGAGTACGCGCCGGTGCTGTACGGCCTCTTGCTGCGTGTATTGCGCGATGCGAGCGACGCGCAGGAAGTTCTGCAGGAGACATTCTTGGCCGCGTGGAGTGATGCTTCCAAATTCGACTCTGCGCGTGGAAGCGAATTGGGATGGCTCATTTCAATGGCTCGCAGCCGCGGAATCGACCGCCTTCGCGCGCGACAGCGTCGAGGACAGCGCGAAGAAGAGGCCGGACGAGAAATCTCCAGAGTGACTTCGGACGTAGATGATCCGGTGGCGTTCAGGGAAATTCGTGCGGCGGTACGAAGCGCGTTGCTCGAGCTGCCGGAAGCGCAGCGAAGCGCTCTCCAAATGGCGTACTTCGACGGCCTTTCGCAATCGGAGATCGCCACGCGACTCGGAGAACCACTGGGCACGATCAAAACGAGAACGAACCTGGCCATGAAGAAACTGCGGGAGCGCCTCGGCGCTTTTCGAACGCGATGACACACGAAGAAATCCAGCAACTCGCCGCGCTCAACGCGCTCGGGGCCGCAACAGCGGACGAAGCAGCGGAGCTTCGCCGGCATCTGGCGACTTGCCCCGATTGCCGCCGCGCCGCCGATGAGCTCGACGAAGCTGCCGCCCTTCTCGCGCTCAGCGTCGATCCGGTCGCGCCGCCGGCCCAGGTACGACAAAACCTACTGCGGTCGTTGACTCGTCGTTCACGTGGTCTCGCGCCACAATGGTGGATGGCCGCAGCGGCCGTGCTCATCGGCTTGTGGCTGGGAACCTGGACACAATTACGTCGAGCGCGAGAAGAAATCGCTCGCCTCAAATCGGATCGCGACAAGCTGTCGGCTACTGTCGCGGCGTTCAACAGATCGCGAGTCTTTCATCTCGCGGGCCAGGAAATCGCTCCGCACTCGAGCGCGAGTGTCTTTCTCGATCCTTCGCAGCGTCGCGCATTCGTTTTCTTCCACGGCCTGCCGCCGAACGCGCAGGACAAGAGCTACCAGCTCTGGATCATTCGAGCGGACCAGGTGAAGCCGCAGAGCGCGGGAGTGTTCAGCGTCGATGCCGCGGGCAACGCTTCGATCGTCGTGCAACACCTGCCGGTTGACACGCTAATCAAAGCGCTTGCGGTCACGCTCGAACCGAGGGGTGGTATGCCCGCGCCGACAGGACAGAAATATCTCGTCGGGAGCTAGCGTGCGCGCAACACCACTTTGCCGAGGACATGACCCTTCTCGAGAAGGCGATGCGCATCGGCGGCATCTTCGAGTTTAAACGCTGACGCGATCGGAATGTCGAGACGCGACTCTTCGATCGCGCGCCCCAGCCGCTCGAATTCGCGAACGCCGGTGGCGGCGTCGTAGCTCTTGATCCGAATTCCTTTTCGCTTTCGCGGCTCGGGCTCGATTCCATTCGGGTACGCCGCCCGCCCACCCTTCCGCAATGCGTCGAGGCAGCGAGTCAGCTCCTTGCCGCCGACGAATGCCAGAACGGCATCGATTCCGTTCGGCGCGAACTCGCGCGCGGCAGCGACAATGTCGTCGCGCTTGCCGTCGATCGCCTCGCTTGCGCCGAGGCGGCGGACGAAGTCGACGCCGTCGCTTCCGGATGCGACGCCGAGGACTCGCGCGCCACGCAACTTTGCAAACTG
>QHVY01000406.1 GCA_003223695.1 Acidobacteriota bacterium | reverse complement strand
CGCTATTGAGTCCTGCTTTGACATGCAACCCTCCTGGCAAAACTCGCTCGCGTCGCTGCGTCGCGCGCGCGAGCCGTACGAGATCTTCGGCGACGATCGCGGATACATCGTCGTGTTTCCCTCGAACGGCGACGTGCCGCTTCTTGCGGTACGCCGCGATCAGCGTCGAAAGGGAATCGGTCGCTCGCTCCTCGCGGCAGCCGCGAGTCATGTCGGCAAACCGCTGCGAATCATGAATATCGAGGATCAATTCGAAACTTTTCTCGAGCATTGCGGCGCCACGCGCCTCGTTCGTCAGATCGAGATGGTTCGATCTCTATAATGCGCGGCGCAACGTAGCGCCGCCTCTCAGGCGGCGCACGAGCCGGCTAAGAGCCGGCTCCACGAAGGAGGTAGTCATGCCAGTACGAAAAGCGGAAGCGGAATGGAGCGGAAACCTGCGCGAAGGATCGGGCACCGTAAAGCTCGGCAGCGGCGCGTTCGAAGGAAAGTACTCGTTCGGATCACGATTCGAGAATGCCAAGGGGACTAATCCGGAGGAGCTGATCGGCGCCGCGCATGCCGGCTGCTTCTCGATGGCGCTCTCTGCCGGCCTCGGCCGTGCCGGTTTTCAGCCGAAGCGCATCCACACCACCGCGACGGTGCACATCGACAAAGTCGGCGAGGGCTTCGAGATCACGAAAATCGAGCTCGACTGCGAAGCGCAGGTCCCGGGCATCGACGACAACGCGTTTCATGCTCAGGCGACTGCGGCGAAAGATGGATGCCCGGTCTCCAAAGCGCTGAAGGCGACACCGATCGAGTTCCGGGCGCGATTAGTGAAGTGATTTGCGTTGTCATCCCGAGCGTAGCGAGGGACCGGTGTGGGCGCGTGGCACGATGACGTACCGCCCGCCCCCCAGGTCCCTCGCTACGCTCGGGATGACAGACAAGTTACACTCTGTTGTAACCATCGTTCATGTGCGGTGTCTTCGGCATCATCAATCATAAAGACGCGGCGAATCTCGTCTACCTCGGTCTGTACGCGCTGCAGCATCGCGGGCAGGAGAGCGCGGGCATCGCCACGATTTCGCACGACGCGATCGCTTCCGACACCAATCTCGGCGAGCCCATCGGCTCCTCTGGCGCGGGCGAGCAGATCATCGCTCCCGGCGCGCCACAGATTCACGTCGAAAAGGAGATGGGCCACGTCGCCGACATCTTCACGCACGAGCGCTTGACACGATTGCCGGGTAACACGGCAATCGGACATGTGCGCTACTCGACGGCGGGCGGCTCGATGCTCTGCAATGCGCAGCCGATCGTCGCCGCGACCAGCAAGGGCCTGATTGCGCTTTCGCACAACGGCAATCTGATCAACGGTGCGGAGCTCCGACATGAGCTCGAACAGGAAGGCGCGATCTTCAACACGATGAGCGATACCGAGGTGATGGTGCATCTCATCGCCAGGTCGAAGGAGCGCGATCTGGAACGCGCGCTGATCGATGCGCTCTCGCGCGTGCGCGGCGCGTATTCGATTGCGATGCTCTCCGCCGGCCGTGTTTACGCTGCCCGCGATCCCTACGGATTTCGTCCACTTGTTCTCGGCCGGCTCGACGACTCGCTGGTCGTGTCGTCCGAGACTTGCGCCTTCGATCTGATCGGCGCGGAAGCGATTCGAGAGGTTCGCGCCGGCGAAATTGTGGCGATGGAGTGCCCCGATCGCCTGCGCGTCGTGCATCAATTCCAATCGACACGCGAGGCGCGATGCATTTTCGAACACGTTTACTTCTCGCGCCCCGATTCGGTCATCTTCGGCAAAAACGTCGCCGAAGTGCGTAAGCGATTCGGCGCGCAGCTCGCGCGCGAGCATCCGGTCGATGCGGACGTCGTGATTCCTGTTCCCGATTCAGGTGTTTTTGCGGCGGTAGGATACGCACAGGAGTCAGGAATTCCGTTCGAATTCGGCCTTGTGCGCAATCACTATGTCGGACGGACGTTCATCGAGCCGAAGCAGACCATCCGCAACTTCGGCGTCAAAGTGAAACTGAATCCCGTGCGCGGGATCATCGCCGGAAAGCGCGTCATCCTCATAGACGACTCGATCGTGCGCGGCACGACATCGAAAAAAATCGTGCGCATGCTGAAGCAATTCGGCGCGACCGAGGTGCACATGCGCGTCTCCTCGCCGCCGACGACCGGGCCGTGTTACTACGGCATCGACACGCCGCAGCGGCGCGAGCTGATCGCCAGCGGTAACTCCGTCGAAGAAATCCGCCGCTTCATCGAAGCCGACTCGCTCGGATATCTTTCCGAGGAGGGCATGCTGAACGCCGTCGCGAACGGCGGCGATCCCCAGCGCCTCTACTGCACCGCATGCTTCACCGGAAAATATCCCGTCGTGCGCGAGGAAGCGGTGGAAGCGACGGCGGCCGTCGCGTCGTCCTGATTCACGGATCGAACATCGGCAGCGCCATGGCCAGATGATTCAGGTTCGTAACGTGCCCCACAGCGTGCACAGCGAGCTTGTACATCGCGCACGCAAGCGGGGCCAAACGCTCACGAAATTCATCGAAGAGATCCTCGAGCGCGAGGTATCGCTGCCGCCGATCGAAGACGTTCTCGACAGAATCGCCAACCGCGAGCCGGTCAAACTGGATCGCCCGATCGCCGACATCATCCGGGCGGAGCGGCGTCGCGCACGAAGATCATGAACCGTCTTGTCGCCGATGCATCCACGATCGGCGAATTGATCCAAACTGCACGCTCCAGCGCGTTGTGACGTCGAGGCCGACGCTCGCCTTGCGCGCGGCGCGCACACACACGATGATCAACGTGCTGCC